>JAICEV010000158.1 GCA_025923975.1 Propionibacteriaceae bacterium | reverse complement strand
TTCGCCTTCTGAAGCGCCTCCTGAACCTTGTTCTCCCCCAACAGCCGAACCCCGGCCTCATACGCGTCCGAGATCAGGTCCATTCCTTGGCTCTTGCTCACCGGTAGCAATCGCACTTCACTCGGATCGCGCCCGACTCGTGCGCACGCCGCCTTGATCCGCGCCTCCACTGCGGCAAGAGTCTCCGCCACGCTCCCCATGCCTGCACCTTAGTCTTGCGAAAGCGTTGTGATGCCGAGTTCTCCGAGGTCGACGCCCCTACGGCCAGCGGGCGCCGAGCGAGATCATCCCGAGCGCAGCAAGGATCGCGAAGGCCAATCCGAAGCCGGCGTAGCGTGAGGTGACTTCTCGGTCCACCTTCTCCTTGCCTACCGAACTTCCGATGTCCCGGTAGACCTCCTTCAGCTCTCCTGCAGACTCGGCGGTGTATGCCTCGCCGCCAGAGATCTTGGAAACGCGCGCCAGCTCAGCCCGATCGACCGGTACGGGCTCTCGTCTGCCACCGATGTCGATGTATCCCTCGGGGGTTCCGTACGCGATGGTGTAGATCGGCACCGATTGAGCCCTGGCTGCCATCGCAGCCTGATCAGACGGTCGTCCAACCTGTGTCTTGCCGTCACTCAGCAAGACGATGCGCGCAGGGGGCACCGTCTTTGGGTTGTCAGGATCGGGCGGCACCTGTGCCAGAGCGGCAAGCGAGGTGAAGATGCCCTCACCGATCGCGGTCGACGCTTGGGGGCGTAAGGACCGGATTGCAGCCGTCACCGACCCACGATCGAGGGTGGGCGGCACCAGCGTCGTCGCTGTGCCGGCGAACGTCACCAATGCGACGTTGAACTTGGGCGGCAGGGATAGCACAAACTGCTCTGCCGCGGATTTTGCGGCCTCTAGTCGGTTCGGATCCACGTCTTTGGCTTCCATGGACAGCGACACATCGATGGTCATCACGATGGTCGCCCGCTCCCGTGGTACCGAGACCTGATCCTTCGGCTTGGCGAAGGCCACCGTCAATGTCAGCAGGCTGAGGATCGACAGGCCAACCGCAAGATGCCTCAACCAGGTGCGATCCCGTGGGATGACCAGATCGAACATCGTCTGGCTCATCTGCTTGTTGCGGTTGCGCTTACGCTGCACCATCCACAGATACAGCAGCACCAGCAATGGGATCAGCAGCAGTAACCACAGCCGCGACGGGGCAAGGAAGGACAGCAGCGGAATCATGGCCGCCACCTGTTCTCCGAAAAGTGGTCACCAACAACACGGATCCGGCCGAATTCGGCGCCGTTACTGACCACTTTCGGGAAGAGAGGCATCACGGCCATTTTGCTCCGAGAGAGATGGCACCCAAGGCCGCAAGGACAGCCAGCGCAAGGCCATAGCCAGCGAAGCGGGCTGTCACCTCGCGATCGGCTTTCTCGTAGCCGATATCGGATCCGATGTTCTGATAGACCTTCTTCAACTGATCAGCACTGGCCGCCGCGAAATACTCACCATTGGTCGCCGCAGCGATCTCCTTCATTTCTTGATGGTCGACCGGCACGGGTTCGCGTTTCCCATCAAGATCAACGTAGCCATTCTCAGTGCCGTACGCGATCGTGTAGATCGGCACCTTCGCCGTCCTCGCGTCTGCTGCCGCCTGCAGCGGCGCACGGCCGGTGGTGTTCGAGCCGTCGCTAAGCAACACAATGGCGCCGGGGGCGATGGAGTTCGGGTCGTCCTTATCCTTCGGAGCCTGCTCTAGAGCCCGAAGCGCCGTGGCAATTCCCTCGCCGATCGCTGTCGACTCCTGAAGCTGGATGCCGAGGATCGCGTTCTGCACCGTGCCATGAGCGGTGGTTGGTGGGACCAGAATCGCTGAGGCTCCAGCCATTGACACCACTGAGACGTTGTATTTCTCGGGCAGGTCCGCCACGAAATCGATCGCCGCTTGCTTGGCAGCGTCGAGCCGGCTCGGTTTGACATCGGTCGCCTGCATCGACAGCGACACATCGAGCACCACAACAACTGTGGCGCGCTCGCGCGGAACGTCGATCTGGGTCTTAGGCCGTGCGAAGGCCGCGGTGAGGGTGATCAGGCTCAGCAGTGAGAGCGCGACGGCGAGGTGGCGCCGCCACTGCGACTGCTTGGGCACGACCACATCGAGCATCGACGTGTTGGTAAAGCGCATGCCGCGCCGGTTCTTGCGAAGGCTGGCGAAGATGTACGCCAGAATCAGCACCGGGATGATGAGCAAGATCATCAGCCGCTCCGGCGACAGGAACGCAAGCTGCGGAATCACTTCGTCACTCCCTGTGGCGGGGCGTGCAGCATGCTCGCCACGCGACGGTACGCCAATACGAACCTGGCGATGTCTTGCACCCAGTCCCGATCGGTCCGCAACTGAATGTGCCCGACACCTGCACGACGAAGCGAAATCCGTATTCGTTCCCGCTGGGCCGCGCTTGCCGCATCCATTCTGGCTCGTGCATTCGGGTCGCCAGTGTTCACGTAACGCTCGAAATCAGTCTCCGGATCGCGGATCAACATGTCGCCCACGTTGGGGAACTCGGTTTCCCGGCGATCGACGACCTCGACCGCCAGGACCTGGTTGCGTACGCCGAGCCGACGCATCGAGCGCTCCCACTCGGGTTCCACATTCGGGTCCAGCTCATGATCACCTGGAGTAAGAAAGTCCGACACCACCACCCGTAGACCACGGCGTCGCTGAAGCCGCGACAGCTTCTCGACACTTGCCGCCAGCGTCATCGGGCCGGTTGCATGATCAGGGACGAACGGCTCGGTCAGCATCTTGCGCAATAGGCCGTACAAGGCCGAGCGTCCGGATCTGGCCGGCAGTCGGCGGAGGCTCTCCGGGCGCAAAATGAAGCCGCCGAATCGATCGCCCATCTTCTGACTGAGAAAGCCGATCGTCGCAACGGCCGCAATGCCAAGATCCCGCTTGGTTACCCCTTCGGTGCCCCAGTTCATTGACGGCGTGACGTCGAGCAACGCCCACACCTCGAGCTCTCGGTCGGAGATGGTGTCTCGCACATGGGGCACGGTGGTGCGAGCGGTCACCGCCCAGTCGATCTTGCGGACGTCGTCGCCCGGAATGTAGATCCGGGCGTCGCTGATGTCCGAACCGGGCCCTGGTAGCAGGCCCAGGTGGTCTCCATGGAGGAACCCCTCGAGGCGTCGCACGATGGTGAGCTCCAACCGGCGCAGGGCGGCCTCGGGCGCCAACTTGTTCAAGGGGATCGTGGCTCGGGTCGGCGCACCGACGACCGATGCAACCGCTCCCATGTCCTCCTCGGGCGCGGCAAACTGCACAGGAGCACCACTGGGCGGCGGATAACTCACAGGCGGACCAAGGCGCGACGGAAACTTGGAGGAACCGACGGGTTGACCGCCTGGCGGCGGGTATGACACGTCAACCTCTAGTTGAAGTCCGGCTGGTTGGGCATGTTCGGCACGGGCTGCTGGTAGGGCGTCGAAGGCGCGGTGTGGGTGTTGGCCGACGGCACAGAGCGGCCAGGTGCGGTCTGATGATTCGAGCCGGACTGCTGGTTCCAGACCGGCGTCGGCGGCGGCACCATAGCCACGATCCGCTCGATCACCTGCGCCGGCGCGATGTTGTCAGCCACAGCATCAAAACCCAGCACGATGCGGTGCGCCATCACATCTTTGGCCACCGACTGCACATCGGTTGGCAGCACGTAGTCCCGACCATGGATCAACGCGAGGGCACGAGCAGCAGCCACCAAGCCGAGCGTGGCACGTGGGCTGCAACCGATCTGGATGACCGAGGTGAGGTCAGGCAGGTTGAATTCGGCTGGCGTACGAGTTGCCAGCACGAGCCGCACGATGTATTCGGCAACGAGATTATGAACGAAGACGTCCTCGGCCTGACGCTGCAGTTGGAGGATCATCTGGGGGTCCAGGACAGGTTCTGAGGTCGGCGGATCGACACTCATCCGGCGGAGGATTTCGAACTCCTCGTTACCGGCCGGGTATGGGACGTCGACCTTGAGCAGAAACCGGTCACGCTGGGCCTCAGGTAGCGGATAAACGCCCTCGGACTCAATAGGGTTCTGAGTCGCGATCACAATGAATGGCTGAGGCACCGGGTAGGTCGTACCGCCGATGGAGACCTGCCGCTCAGCCATTGCCTCCAACATCGCGGCCTGGACCTTGGCTGGCGCGCGGTTGATCTCGTCGGCGAGCAGAAAGTTCACGAAGATCGGCCCTAGCTCCACGTCGAAGGTCTCTTGGCTTGCGCGATAGATGCGGGTGCCGATGATGTCAGACGGGACCAGGTCCGGAGTGAACTGGATGCGGGCGAAGTCCCCGCCTACCACAGTGGCGAAACTGCGTACGGCCAGCGTCTTGGCAACTCCGGGCACGCCTTCGAGTAGGCAGTGCCCTTGGGCGAGCAGAGCGACCATGAGCTGCTCGACCATGTGTTCCTGCCCGACGATTACCCGCTGAACCTGAGCGATGGCGTCCCCGAGTAGCTGTGAGGCAGCCTGATTTCCGAGCTTGCCCGATGTCCGAGCAGCCGGGCGCTCCTCGACAGGCTGACCAAACGACGGACTACTCACTCACTCTCCCTGTTCTCGTCAATGAGCGTCTATGGCGACAGACACGTGAACCGCCCGGCCCTTTTCGCCGGGCCCCGAGCCATTCTCGCAGACGCAGGACTCAAGGCTATGGGCCTGGACAAGCCCAACGCTATGTCTGGGCCCATAGCCAGCTGTGAAAACGATTAGTCTCATTCGCCAATTTGCTGTGGGTCGCGCTGCTCAAGTCCACCAAAGGCTGTACTTCAGCCCAGGCTCAGGGCTCATAAAGGCTTCCTTCGACCGGCTCACGGCGTGTTCATCACGACCAAGCTCCCGGCAAGGGACGAATAGACTCTCCGTGCCCCGCACCACGCGGTGGTCGGCCCCACAAGCATCGAGGCCGCGAGATGGAGACTGATGTCGAACACTGAGCCACCGGCCGGAGAGCCGAATGAATCGTGGGCGAGCTCTGGCGGCGTCTCCGATCCAGGCTCCGAAGAAGGACTCGCCGAGGGTCCGGCGTATGTACCGGTAACGCCGCTGCTGCCGGATGACCCCCCAAGAGTCGGTGAATTCTGGCTTGATGCACGGATTGGTGCGACACCAGCGGGTATCGCATTCACCGCACACGACCCGGCCAACTCGCCAGCGATAGTGATCTTGCTAGCTGAAGGGGCAGCTGCCGACGCAGCAGCGCGGTCCCGCTTCGCCGGCGAGATCAATGCGCTGCACATCGACACGGTCCTCGCACGCGGTGGCCAAGGGCAAGACACCGGACGACTCGCTCGCAAGTACCGTAGTGCGGAGAACAATCCTGTTGCACCCGATGACCGCTTTGTCGCCCCGTGGGCGGCGCTGTTTTATGACGGCTCGCCGGCAGCAGCGGCGCAGGCGATGCAGATCCTCGACGCGGTGCAGATTGCGACCCTTCCCCCGCAAGGCTCTCCGTCGGGCCCCGATTACCAGCAGTACTGGGTCAACCGGGTGCGTCCCGGTCTGGCGCGTCTCTGGCCGCTTCCCTGGCCAGGCCGTTTCGACCGTGCCGGCTGGCGAACGATCTTGGTCTCGTGGCTGCTCATGCTGCTACTCGCTGCGCTGGCCGTGCTCATCGCGATCTTGATCTTCCGCAATCAACCACCACAGTCTCCCCCGCCGCCGACAGGAAGCTCGGGCCAACAGTCAGGATCGCCGCAGTCAGGACCACCACAGTCAGGATCACCGCAATCGCCGGCGCCGTCGGGATCTCCGTCTTCCGGTTCGCCCGGACCATCGGGCACCGAGTCGGGGGGCGGTGAGCCGACCGAGTCTGCCACCGGATCCCCAGCCGCAAGCCAAAGTCCACGGTCCAGGCTCTAGTGTCAAGCACGTCCATCAAGTCCGCGGAAGCCTTGACGAGCCGGGATGAGGTCACTGCCCCGGTCGCTCCAAAAGGGCTTTGGTCTCGGCTCGCACGTTGGTTGGCCATCTGTACGCTGCCGGTTCTCGTTGCGTTGTACGTCGGTGCGACAACCTTCCCCGGCGGCTCTTTCGTCCCATGGCGTCCGATCATGGTCGATCTGGACGTCTATCGCCGCGCCGGGCACGTGTTGCTTGCCGGCGGCAACTTTTACGATCTTCCAGGACAGCTTCAGTTCCTCTACCCGCCGTTGGCGGCAGTTCTGGCGGTGCCACTGGCGCTACTGCCACCAGCCGTGGTGCAAATCGCCTGGACAACGGCGGGCGCCATGGCACTTGTGGCGATCCTGCACCGCTTCGGGCTGACGGGCTGGGTGCTCAGCCTGGCAGGGGTTGCCGCGGTCTACTTCATCGAGCCCGTCGTCCAGACGCTGGCCTTCGGACAGCTCGGGATCTTCCTGGTGGCACTCGTTGTCCTGGACCTGGTACCTGGTCCTCGGGTGTTTCCTCGGCGGCTGCTACCCGAAGGAGTACTGACCGCTGTAGCAGCGGCCATCAAGCTCACACCGGCGATCTTTGTGGTCTACCTGCTGGCTGTGCGGAAGTTTCGCGCCTTCTGGGTCGCCGTCATCACTGGCGCTGTATTGACGCTAGCCAGCGCAGTCATAGCCCCAGCGGCATCATTTGAGTTTTGGTCCAGGCTGGCACACGGCGACACTGGCCTTGGCCACAGCATCATCTACTACACCAACCAGTCGGTGATGGCCAACGTCGTCCGGATCTTCGGTGTTGGACCAGAGCCGGCGGCCGTCGGACTGGTGTTGTCCGCTGTCGTGGCGGTTGCCGGTGTGTGGGCGGCAATGTTGTGGCACCGCCTCGGCGACGTCCGACTGGCGGTCACCCTCTGTGGCATTGCTGGGCTGCTGGCCTCGCCGGTGTCGTGGTTGCACCACTTTGTCTGGATAGTCCCGCTGGCGATGAGTCTTCTCCAGCGGCGACCCGTGAGCCGTCGCAGCCTCCCACTGTGGTTTCTCGCTTTGGGTTGGTTCTTCATCGGCTGGGTCATGGTTGCACCGTTTACGGTGTTACCCAACGGGGCAGATGTCGAACTCTTGTGGAACTGGTCCCAACACCTGCTTGCGTCGATCACGACCCTGGTCGGCCTCGCGTTGTTGGCCGGTGCGATCATCATTGCGCGGCCGCGTGTGGCGACGATATCCGCTCGGCCGGAGGCCGTGGCAGTCGCGTCACGTCGATAACTGCGGCACCGGGCGCGCGTCTCGGGACTGGTAGCTATGCCAGCTCATTGGTCAGGAAGCCGATGACGACAGCGGTCCACCAAAACGCCTGTGAGGCGCCGGCGAGGATCATGCCACGGTGGATCAGCGACCGTGAAGGCGCTGGCATTTGACGTTCCATGAGACGGCTCGTCGCCAGGGCAAGTACTCCGACGATTCCTACCCCAAGCACACAGCAGAGCTTGATCACGACCGGCCATGAATTCAGATCTGGCTTCAGCAATACGCCGCTGGTAGTTAGACCAGCGAGTCCGATCCAGATCAAGGGCGTCATCCGTTCAGCGGTGAGCAGCACATCGCCGATGGTCACTCGGCGAGACAGCGAGAGCAGTCCGTACCAGTCGACGGCCAACACTGAGCCGAAGCCGACTACAAGGGAAATCA
>JAICEV010000157.1 GCA_025923975.1 Propionibacteriaceae bacterium | reverse complement strand
CTGCATCACCGTGCGCTCGCCGCTGGTGCGGTAGACCTGTGCCTCAAATTCCTGCGCGCGGAAGTGGTTTGCCAGCGCCTGGGCAAGCTCGTCCGCCGTGACAGTAGTTTGGTAGATCCGCTCGATGTTCAGGGCGGGCCGATCGGCCCCCGCGCTGCCACCTTGTTGTTGGGTCATGTACGTTGCCTCCGCTCTCCTCCGGGATGTCCATACACCGTATCCAGCGCGACTACGCAGTCCTGCACTGCCACCAGAGCTGGCCCGGTGATCACTGTGAAGTGGGGGTCAATGATCAGCCAATCGGCTCGGGTGATCGTGCCTGAGGCGATTTGGATACGCTCCCTGTGGGGTCTTGTTCGGCTACCGCACGCTCCAGCTCTGGCAGTGCACACGTCACTGATGGGGCATCTCTGACGGGAGGCGATATCGGCGAGTCAGCGTTTGAGCAGCTATGGTCGGCGATTGCGGACATCGGTCGCGATCCGACCACCGGCGGCTACCGCCGCTTCGCCTGGACTGAGGCAGATCTGAGCATGCGTGAATGGTTCGGTGGGGAGTGCGCCACCCGAGGCCTGGACCTCGTCGAGGATCAGACGGGCAACCAGTGGGCGTGGTGGGGCGATCCCGATGGAGCTGCGTCTGCCGGGGTTGTCACCGGCTCACACTTGGACAGCGTGCCGGATGGTGGAGCCTTCGACGGGCCCCTGGGCGTCGTAAGTGCACTGGCGGCAATCGACAAGCTCAAAGCGGACGGCTTCCAGCCGCGCCGGCCGATCTGCGTGGTGAACTTCGTTGATGAGGAGGGTGCCCGGTTCGGTGTTTCCTGTATCGGATCGCGGATGATCACCGGCGCCTTGAGCCCTGATCGGGCGCGGGCACTACGTGACGCCGAAGGCGTCACCATGGCGGAGGCAATGCGCGCAGCCGGCTGGCAGCCGGAGCATCTCGGACCAGAGCCGGAGGTTGTTGCTCGTGTTGGGACATTTGTTGAGCTGCATATCGAGCAGGGCCGCGGTCTGGTCGACCTTGGTCGCGCCGTCGCGGTTGGCAACGCGATCTGGCCGCACGGTCGGTGGCGGATCGAGATTCCTGGTGAGGCGAATCACGCCGGCACCACCAGGCTGAGCGATCGCCGCGATGCAGTGATCGGGTGTGCGCGCGCCGTGCTAGCGGCGCGAGCTGCTGCTGAGACCTATGACAGCCTCGCGACCGTCGGCAAGATCAACATCCAGCCAGGTGGGGTGAACGCCATCTCCAGTTCGGCGACTGCTTGGCTCGATGCCCGTGCGGCAGACGAGTCGGCGCTGAGCGCGACGGTGGCTCAGATCGAGCGAGAGGTCGCGACCTCAGGTGCTGTGGTGACCGAGGAGTCGCGGACTCCTCAGACCGCCTTCGATGATGCGCTTGTCAGCTGGCTGGCCAACCTCCTCGATGATGCACCAGTGATGAGCACCGGTGCTGGCCATGATGCCGGGATTCTCGCGAACGCCGGCGTCTCAGCGGCGATGATCTTCGTCCGTAACCCGACCGGCGTATCCCACTCGCCGGCCGAGTGGGCCGAGCCTGAGGACTGCCAGGCCGGTACCGCTGCACTGGCGACGGTGCTGGCCGAGCTGGCTGGAGTCGAGCGGTGAATTCCTATTGGGCCGCGTACGCCTGGCTGCCGGACGGCTGCCACGCAGGGGTCAGCTTCGATGTGGCGGACGGGCGTTTCGCGGAAGTGCGGTCTGGCGTCGAGTCGCGAGCGGGTCAGGAAGTCTTGCCAGGAGTGACGCTTCCCGGTCTCGCCAACGGCCACAGCCATGCCTTCCACCGCGGACTGCGGGGCCGAACCCATTCCGGAGGTGGCAGCTTCTGGACGTGGCGTGAGCAGATGTACGCCCTCGCCGCCCGTCTCGATCCCGATTCCTACGCGGCGCTCGCTCGCGCGGTGTTCGCTGAAATGGCGCAGGCCGGATACACGGTGGTGGGGGAGTTCCACTATCTGCACCATGATCAGCGCGGCCGCCCGTACGCCGATCCCAATGCCATGAGTAACGCGCTGATTCAGGCTGCTACGGAGGCTGGTGTCCGGCTTACGCTGCTGGACGCCTGCTATCTGACCGGCGGACTTGCCGCAACGGGCCATTTGCCGCTGGATCCGGTACAGACGCGCTTCAGCGATGGAGATGTTGATCATTGGCAGGTCCGGATCGGCCTACTGAGCGATCTTGATCAGTTGCGCATTGGTGCAGCTGTGCACTCAGTTCGCGCCGTACCCGCCGAGGCCTTCAGTCGGATCGACGAGGCGGCCGGGAAGCGGCCGCTGCATGTCCACCTCAGCGAGCAACCGGCCGAAAATGCTGCTACCCAGGCCTTCTACGGCTGCACTCCGACCGAGTTGCTTGATGATCATGGCCTGCTCGGCCGCCGCACTACTGCAGTGCATGCCACGCACCTCACCGACACCGACATCAAAACGCTGGGTAGCACTCAGACCACGGCATGCTTCTGTCCGACGACCGAGCGCGATCTTGCCGATGGCATCGGCCCTGCCCGGCGGCTGGCCAATGCGGGCAGCCCGCTGGCCTTGGGGTCGGACCAGCATGCGGTGATCGACCCGTTCGAGGAATTGCGTGGACTTGAACTACACGAGCGGCTGGCCACTGGCGAACGCGGCCGTTTCACACCCGCTGAATTGATCATGATCGCCAGCGAAGCCGGATACCAGAGTCTTGGTTGGCCCGAGGGCGGTCGGATCGCCGACGGAGCACTCGCCGACTTTGTCGTTGTTCGCTCAGATTCGGTGCGCACCACGGGCGCCCGTCCAGATCAGATTGGCTTCGCTGCGACCGCGGCCGACGTCGACCAGGTGGTGGTCGCCGGCCAGGTAATCGTTCGTAATGGGCAACATCAGCTTGGTTCACCAGCCGGGCTGCTCAGGGCGGCTCTTGATCAGTTAGAGAAGCCATGAGCAGCGTCGCTGTTACCGGGATCGGTGAGCTGGTCAGCTGCGACGGCAGCGACCCTGACCTGCTCGGCATTCGGTCGAAGGCCGCCCTCATAGTCGAGGACGGCCTTGTCGCCTGGATCGGCCCGGCCGCCGACGGTCCGTCCGCCGACAGCGAGATCGACGTCGACGGGCGGGTGATCATTCCAGGTTTCGTCGATTCGCACAGCCACCTGGTGTTCGCCGGCGACCGAGGGAGCGAGTTCGTCGCTCGGATGACTGGTCAGCCGTACGACGGCGGCGGCATCGGCGTCACCGTGGCGGCGACCCGCACTGCGGCCGATGAAGAGCTGACTCGGCTGCTCGCGACGCGGATAGCGGAGCTGCGCGCTCTCGGCACTACCACGGTAGAGATTAAGAGTGGTTACGGGTTGACTGTTGCCGATGAAGTACGGGCACTCCGGATTGCTCGTCGGTTCACCCCCGAGACCACCTTTCTGGGCGCCCATGTGATACCTGCCGAGTATGCGCGCGACCGGGCCGGATACATCGATCTTGTGACTGGGCTCATGCTGCAGAGTGCGGTCCCCTACGCCCGCTGGATTGACGTCTTCTGCGAGCCGCATTCGCCGCACGCCTTCGACGCTGAGGAGGCTCGCGAGGTATTGACGGCTGGAGCGGAGGCCGGCCTTGGCATGCGCGTGCACGGCAACCAGCTCGGCCCAGGGCCTGGCGTTCAGCTGGCGGTCGAGCTGGGCGCGGCCAGCGTTGATCACTGCACCTATCTCAATGACGCCGATGTCGATGCCTTGGCTGCGGCGGCGGAGACCACAGTGGCCACGCTGCTACCGGGCGTCGAGTTTTGCACCCGCTCGCCGTACCCCGACGCGGCCCGGCTGATTTCCGCCGGCGTCGCGATCGCATTGGCGACCGATTGCAATCCCGGGACTTGCTACTCGAGTTCCATGCCGTGGGTGATCTCCCTCGCGGTACGCGAGATGGGCCTCAGCCCGGCTCAGGCAATGTTCGCAGCCACTGCGGGCTCGGCAAAGTCGCTACGGCGTACCGATATCGGTCGGCTTGTTGTCGGAAATCGCGCCGATCTCACCGTGCTCGATGCGCCGTCGTACCTCCATCTGGCCTATCGCCCTGGAGTGCCAATTGCTCGGGCTATCAGTCTGAGGGCATCCGGCGAAACGCAGGCGGAGTAATCTGCAGGTCCCTCCAGACGAACGACGGCACCCGGCTGAAGAACTTGTGCGCTAAGTCGGCGCAGAAGCCGATCAGCTGCGTCTCATGCTTGTCGACCGAAAACCGCATCAGGCTGCCCTCGATCCGAAAGCCCGGCGGCTGCACTGACATCAGGAACTCCATCGGGCGCGGGTGGGTCGTATCAGATGCCAACTCGAAATTGTCGGTGCGCACCGTGTTGCGATCGTTGAGCTCTTCGCTCTCGAATCTGACCTTCTTGCCACGCCAACCACCCGCCCACCGATAGCAACGGAAACGAGAAGGGGATCGTGACGGCGCTGATGATCTCTGAGTGGTTCTCAGTCACTGTCCGGGTGCGAGTACGCCCCTCAGAGTCGGTGTATCTCGGTGCGCTGGGTCTTCTAGCGACGGAAGGCCTCGATGGGCAGCCCCATCGTTGTTGCCCCTTCTCGGTGATATGCCCGAAGCCGGCTGTGGTCAGGCCGTACTTGGCGATCAGCGTGTCGTCGCGGCCGATCAGCTTCCAATCGGATGGCCGTAGAAACCGAATCCGGCCGGAGGCGGTGTAATCCGGTACGGCGCCAAGCTTGCCCGGTCGATCGCTACGGCACCGCGTTAGCGCTTGAGGAGCTCGGCAATGTGATCCGTTAATCAGCCTCATCGACACCTCCTGACGGTTCAGCGCGCCGGAGGGTGAGGAAGAGCCGGTGGGAGGTGATCACCAGGGCCAGCCATGCGGCGCCGAGCAGCCAGGCGAAGATCACGTCGGTGAGCCAGTGGTGGCCCAGGAACACCCGGCTCAGGCCCATGGCCAACGCCCAGATAATGGCGGCGATCACGGCGGCGGATCGCGCCCATCGTGTCTGAAGCCGGCGGACCAACAAGTAGGTGACCATACCGGCAATGACGGTGCTGTTCAGCGCGTGGCCGGAGGGGAAGGAGAAGGCGTACTCATACGGCGGGACCGCTTCGCTGAGCGGCGGTCGGACCCGTCCCACAATGGCTTTACCGACACTCGTCATGGTCAACGATCCCGCGACGGCGATGAGCATGAGGATCAGCGGCGTGCGCGACCGCCACCGCCACACCAGAGCGACGGTGATCACCGACGCAATGATGGTCATGCCGATTGGTCCGCCCAGGTGGGTGAATGCGGTCAGGAGCTGGGTGTTGGTGCTGGTGCGGTAGGCGATGGACTGGTCCAGGGCTGGTTGGTCGAGGCCGGAGATCCCGTCGTGATCCACCACCGCGTCGTAGATCCCCGCCCCCGCCACGGTCAGCCCGATGACCAGTGCCAAGCCCACCGACGCGGTGATGTAGAGCACGGAGTTCGCCGAGATGTTGGCCGCCAAGACGGCCACCACTCGGACCAGTCCACGCCCGACCGGAGTCGGCCACCGGGTCAGGTCGCGGCCGCCGATGTGCTCCTCGGCGGGGGTGTCGTCGGCCAGCTTCACTGCGTGCACTCTAGCGGCAAGGTCGATGTTCTTCGAGGTATCGGGCGCTCAGGACCACCGCGATCAAGATGATTACGACGGTGCTGTTCAACCGACGTACTCCTTCTCCTTGATCTTGAAGAAGCGTCTGTCGGGCTGCTCGACGAGGTACATCGCAGACACGATGAGCAGGCCGCCGATGACCATCCGGACCGTAATGCTCTCGCCACCAAAGGCTACCGCAAAGGCCGCCGCCCAGACCGGTTCCATGGCCATGATCACCGCAGCTCGGGAGGGCTCGATGTGCGCCTGCGCCCAGGTCTGGAGGACCATCGTCAGCGCGCTCGCGATAAGTGCCAGGTAGAGCACGATGAGCCAGTCGTGGCTGTTATCTGGTAGTTGAATGCCGGCTGGTGATCCTGAAGTTGGCACCCAGGCGCCCACGCCACATATGAGTGTGATCACGATCAGTTGCACAAGGCTCAGGCCCATCGCAGTCTGTGGCGTGCTGATGTGTCCCAGGGCCACGATGTGACGGGCGTAGAGCAACGCCGCTATCACTGTGAGTAGCTCACCGTAGCCAAGCATGAAACCTCGCAGGGACAAGATCGCGAGTCCCACCATCGCGAGCAGGACCGCCAACCATGTCACACGGCCGATCCGACGATGCAGGATTACCGCTGCGAGCAGTGGTGTGGCGACGACGTACAGGCCGGTGACGAAGCCCGACACGCTGGCAGAGGTGTGAGCAAGGCCGGCGGTCTGCAGAATCTGGGCGGATCCATAGAGCAAGCCGAGCAGTGTTCCCTTAGCCAACACATCGCGTGAGATATGGATTCGTGGACCGACAATGACGCCAAGCGCCAGGCTTGCGATGGCGAACCGGACCGCAAGCATGTCGGCTACCGGAATCCGGGTCACCACGTCCTTGATCAGGATGAACGTCGACCCCCAGGCAGCAGCCATTACCAGCAGTGCCAGGAAGGCCACACGCGTGTGCGACCTGGCAACAAGCACCGAACCAGCGTAGATCACACTCACGCAACACTGCTGTGGTGACCAAGGTCGAGCTCACCGGCGAGAGAGCCACCCTCTTGGGGACTCTCTATGGACGGGCACTCGACGCCGGGTCGGTGCAACCCATCCTGGGCGATCACTGGGCACGTGATGTCGTCGAGCAGATTGAGGTTGACATCAAGAGCACCGGCCTGAGCTCAGGCGATGAGCAGGCAGTTGCCCTGCGTGCCAAACAGCTGGACGACTGGGCACGCGAGTTCCTGAACCGTCATACGGGAGCGGTGGTGCTGCACCTCGGATGCGGGCTGGACACGCGCTACTTCCGGCTCGCGCCGGCACCCGACGTGCTGTGGTACGACGTCGATTACCCGGAGGCCGTTGCACTCCGGTCCCAGTTGCTCCCCGCGGCGGATAATGTCCATCCGATCGGCTCCTCTGTCACCGATCTCGTCCGGCTGCACCGACCTCAAGCCGCGGTATCGACTTATGGTCAAGCTCATGCGACATATTCCGCGGATGCGAAACCTCGCGATCTTCTGCAGGCTCGAGTTCTAGGGCGGCGCCTGACTAATGGCTGGCAAAATCGCCACGCGGGCCGACGCGGCTGGAAACTGATCTTGCTGCCTGGCAGCTCGTGCTGCCACCGAGCGCTTGTTTCACCTCTCTCACCGCTGCAGAGCTACGCGGCTGGTGGTATCCATGGCAGGCGCGCCGCATCCCGTGTTCGTTTCCGTGCCATGTGATGCTCCGCATCCGCAGCGTCGCGGCCTCTTCGTGACCCGGCATCGGCGACCGATCGCATCAGAGATGATCAACGGGATCCGGTTGGCATCGGCCGCGGAGACCCTCCTCGCCGCTGCCCGGGACCTGGGTCCACTCGACATAGTGATCCCTGGCGACGCTGCCTTCCATCTGCGGGATGCACCATCGAGGAGCTACAGGCGGCGGCTGCCCAGCGACGGCGCGGTGCTCCGCTGCTGCGCTCTGCTGTCCCATTACTGGATGAACGGAGCGAGTCGCCCTGGGAGTCAGTACTCCGCGGGCTGCACGTGGTCGCGGAGGTTG
>JAICEV010000156.1 GCA_025923975.1 Propionibacteriaceae bacterium | reverse complement strand
CTCGGCGCTGTGCTCGGTTTTTCTGGAGTGGCATTGGTGCTCTTCGGTCTGACCTGGGACCTCTTCACCAGTTCTGGCTGGGCGAACCGGGAGAGCCGCCGTTTTCCGCGTCCCACTCGGGTACTGCTGGTGTTGACCAACTACGTGATCAGCATGACTGTCCTGGCGTACGCGGCGCTGATCCGAGACGGCAGTACCACGATCTACTTCGATCCGTTCGCTCAGTTCGGCGACCTGATCTTCGGCACCGGGCTGCTGGCTGCGGCCGCGGTGGCGGTCTTCGACTGCGCATGGCGGAATCAACCAATCTCTTAAGTTCGCGCAGTTTGCGCCAATCTGTCAGCCAGCTCTGATCCAATACCTGCGTACGGGCTGACCATTCCTTGACCAGGACTTGGAGAGATGTACCGCTTGACTCGGGGGGCGGAGAAACTGCCCACACATCCAGTGCTGGACGCTTCGCAACGCGCCGTTGTTGATCATCCAGGAGGGCCGCTGCTGGTATTGGCCGGGCCCGGTACCGGCAAGACCACAACTCTGATCGAGTGCGTGGTGGACCGGATTGAACACCGCGGCGCGACGCCAGACAGCATCCTGGTACTGACCTTTTCGCGAAAGGCTGCGGCCGATTTGCGCGCTCGGATCGCCGCACGGCTGGGACGCACCACGGTGACTCCGATGGCCATGACCTTCCACGCCTTTTGTTATGCGCTGGTGCGCCGCTTCGGCGATGCGGCGGACGGCGAGTCGAACGGCTTCGGCGCTCCGCTGCGGCTGCTAACCGGACCCGAGCAGGAGTTCCGGCTCCGCGAGACACTTCACGGCAGCCTCGAGATTCAGCGTCCGCAATGGCCGGAGTCGCTCGCTCGCGCGTTTCCCACCCGAGCGTTCGCCAGCGAGGTACGTGCCGTGCTCGCGAAGGCGCGACAGCTGGGCATGGATCCAGACGACGTCGTCGCGGCAGGCGAGGCCACCGGCCGAGCGGAGTGGGTGAGCCTTGGAGCGTTCTTCGACGAGTACCTCGACGTGCTGGATGCCGAAGGTGTGCTCGACTACGCCGAGCTCGTGCATCGCTGTCGCATTCTGCTGACGCGACCAGAAATCGTGGCGGTACTACGCAGTGAGATCGGCAGCGTCTTCGTGGACGAATATCAAGACACCGATCCTTCCCAGGTGCGCCTGCTGCAGGTCGTCGCCGGTGACGGCCGAGATGTCATCGTCGTTGGAGATCCCGACCAGTCGATCTATGCCTTTCGCGGTGCGGAGGCGCGAGCGATTTTGGACTTCCCTGAGCGGTTCCGTACTCGTGAGGGAGCGCCCGCGCCGGTCCTCGCGCTGAACCGGATACGCCGCTTCGGCAGTGTCCTGCTGGCTGCCAGCCGCAGCGTCGCTAGCCGGTTAGGTATGCCGCGATCGCTGCCGGGGGAGGTGTTCCAGGCCTTCCGTTATCCAATGGCGGACCCTGAACTTCCCAAGGGAAAAGTCGAGATCTTCACCTGCAGCAGCGCCGGTGCGGAGGCAGAGCATATTGCGGAGATTCTGCGCAGCGCGTACCTACGCGACAATCTCGCCTGGACCGACATGGCGGTGCTGGTCCGCGCCGGACGCGCCATGATTCCTGGGTTGACCCGGGCTCTGGTTGCCGCCGGGGTACCGGTCGAAGTGGCTGGCGACGAGATTCCGTTGGCTGCTGACCCAGCGGTGCGGCCACTGCTGCTGGCGCTTCAGGTAGCCGCTCGAGGTTGCGCCCCGACTGGTGAGGAGGCACAGCTTCTGCTCACCTCTCCGCTCGGTGGCCTGGACAGTATGTCCACTCGGCGTCTGGGACGCGCCCTCCGTGACGCGGAGCGTGTCGAGCTGGCCGGCACGGCGCTGCCCCGGCCTTCTGTGGAGCTGACGAGTCTCGCGTTGCAGCACCAAGAGCTGCTGGACGACTGTCCACCCAGTCCGGATGTCGACGCTGCTCGCGCTCTTGCCCAGCTCTTGCGGCGCTGCGAGCATGCCATTCGTGATGGCAGCACGGCGGAGGAGGCGCTGTGGTTGCTCTGGTCGCGGACCGCTTGGCCGGAAAGACTTCGGCAGCAGGCGAGCGTCGGTGGTGAGACTGGCCGTCGAGCCAACCGGGACCTGGACGCCATTTGTGCTCTGTTTGATATCGCCGCCCGCTCCGAGGAGGTCTCAGGCCTGCGTGGTGTGACTGGTTTCTTGGCTGAAATCGAAGGTCAACAGATTCCGGCGGACCCGTTGCGCGAGTCTGAGCTGCGCGGCTCGGCGGTCAGAGTGCTTACCGCCCATCGCGCGAAGGGATTGGAGTGGGATCTGGTCGTCGTCGCAGGCGTCCAAGAGGGGAGGTGGCCGGACGTACGCCGCCGCGGAACCCTGCTCGAGCCCGATCAGCTGGGGCGCCGCCAGGTGACCGCGCCCGTTCCCACCGCGACCCGGATCGCGGAGGAGCGTCGCCTCTTCTATGTCGCGTGCACCCGAGCTCGGTCCCGCCTGGTGGTGACGGCGGTGGCGGGTACGGAGGGGGAGGCCGATCAGCCCTCCCGATTCTTGGCCGAGCTTGGCGTAGCACCGCGGGAGCTGCCAGGGCGTCCAAAAAGACCGCTATCGCTGGCGGCCCTAGTGGGCGAGCTCCGCAGCACCACCGTCGACCCAGAAGCCTCGCCGCGGCTGCGCGAGGAGGCTGCCGTACGCCTCGCGCGGTTGGCCGATGCTACTGATCGTGAGGGCCATCCGCTGGTTCCGGCCGCCCAGCCAGGGCACTGGTGGGGAATGCGTCCGCTCACTCGAGCCGACCTGCCCTTGGTGTCAGCTGAAGAGCCTGTGCAGCTCTCCGGCAGCCAGCTGGAAAAAGTGTTGGCGTGCCCGCGGCAGTGGTTTCTGGCGCGCAAAGCCCACGGCGAGTCGGTGCGTACGGCTGCCGCGACGTTCGGCTCGGTCGTTCATGTGCTGGCCGAATACGGGGCTTACCACAAAGTTGATCATGACGAGCTTTCCAGCCATCTGGAGTCGGTCTGGAACCAGCTCCACTTCGATGCGCACTGGCTATCTGCGGTGGAGCGGGTCGAGGCGGAATCGGCGCTCGAGCGGTTTGTGACCTGGCAGGAGGCCAGATCGCATGTCAGGTTGCTCGGTACCGAGGTGGAATTCTCGTGTGATGTTGATCTTGGAAGGGACCGGGTACACCTCACCGGCAGTGCTGACAGAGTCGAGCGCGATCCCGACGGCCGGATTCGGATTGTGGACTTCAAGACGTCAAAGACACCGCCAACGGCCGCCGACGTAGCACTGCACGACCAGCTCGGCGTCTATCAACTGGCGGTCCAGCAGGGCGCCTTTGCGGGCGTTGCCGGCGAAGGCGCGCGACCCAGTGGCGCCGAACTGGTGTACCTCCGGCTCCCCGACGGAGAGAGCGGCTATCCGAAGACCTTTCAGCAGGCATCGTTGGATGATGTGCCTTTTCCACTGACGGTAAAGGTCGCTGCAGAGGACACGCTTGGAGAACAGCCAACCTGGGTGCATCGGCGGCTGGCAAACGCCGCGCAGATCATTCGTAGCGAACATCATGATGCTCGGATCGGCCCAGCCTGTCGATACTGTCCCTTCCGCACTAGCTGTCCGGCGCAGCCGGCTGGTCAGCAGGTGGTGCGGTGACTGTCTACACCCTTCAGCCGCCGCCACCGAAGACTCGGCTTGGCAACGCGGCTGACCTCATAGAGGCGCTGGGCATCTCTTTCTCCACAGAGCAGCTGGATGCCATTACCGCACCTCTCGAGCCCGGCGTCATCATTGCCGGTGCCGGCTCAGGCAAGACCACCGTGATGGCGGCTCGCGTGGTCTGGCTTGTCGGTACCGGTGCCGTCCGACCCGAAGAAGTGCTCGGCCTAACGTTCACTCGAAAGGCGGCTGCGGAGCTGTCGCAGCGGGTACGCAGTGCGTTGCTTCGTGCGGGGTTGATCGCTGATCGTGGCGTGGATGAGTCTGGTGAACAGCTGATCATGACCTACGACGCCTTCGCCGCGCGACTGCTTGCCGAGCATGGGCTGCGGCTCGGTTTCGAGGCGGACCCGACCATGATCAGCGGTGCGACCCGATACCGGCTCGCATCGCGGGTAGTGAAGGCGGCTGCCGGGCCGTTCGAGTTCATCTCGCGGCTACGACCGGCCACCGTCACCGAGCGCGTGCTGCGGCTAGACGCCGACCTCCAGCAACACCTGGTCGATGTAGACGATCTGGATGGGCACGCTCGCGACTTGCTCCTCGGCCTGGCGTCGGCACCCCTTAACAATCGGGGCAATGTGTACGCCGACGTCAAGAAGGCGACCATCGCTTGCCAGGAGCGCCTGGAACTAGCCAGCCTGGTGCGCGACTACCAGGACTTGAAGCGCCGGCTTGGGCTGGTCGAGTTCGCTGATCAGATGGCCATAGCAGCCCGGTTGGCCACCGAGGTACCTCAAGTGTCCAGTGCGATGCGGTCCGCATTTCGCGTCGTGTTGCTCGATGAGTATCAAGACACCTCGGCGGCGCAGGCGATCATGCTACGTGGGTTGTTCTCGGGCCACATCCCCAGCGACGGGCGAGGCCACCCGGTGACCGCGGTCGGCGATCCATTTCAGGCGATCTACGGATGGCGGGGGGCCGCAGCCAGCAACATCCTGACCTTCGCCCATGACTTTCCGCGTATCGACGGCCGACCGGCTCGCCGCTTCGGGCTCACTGTGAACCGGCGCAGCGGTCAAGCGATCCTCGACGTCGCAAACGTCCTAAGCCAGCCGCTGCGCAACGAGACCGGCAACATGATCGGCGACAGTACCGCTCCAGGCAGCAATGGCGGCGCTGGTCTCGGACTGCTGCATGCCCCGGACGGAACGACCCCAGGACAAGTGCGCGCAGCAACCTTCGAGACCTGGCCGGAGGAGATCAGCTGGATCGGCGACCAGATCGCCGGGCTGCGGGCAAGCGGTGCAGTGTCGCACTGGGCTGACGTTGCGGTGCTGACCCGACGCAACGCCGATATTGCGCCGCTGTACGCCGAGCTGACCTCCCGGAATGTGCCGGTTGAGATCGTCGGGCTTGGCGGCCTGCTGCACCTTCCTGAGATCATGGACGTCACCGCGACTTTGCGGTTGATCGAGGACGTCACCGCAAATCCCGACCTGATCAGGCTCTTGACCGGACCCCGCTGGCGAGTGGGGCCGCGCGATCTCGCCTTGCTGGGGCGCCGGGCCCGCGAGCTCGCCCGGGCCGCGCGTGGTTCAGTCGACGATGCCGAGGAAGAACGCGGCAACACCGCGATCCTTACCTCATTGGAACGGGCCGTCGCCGATGTGGATCCGACCGAGGTCGTCAGCCTGCTCGACGCCCTGGACAACCCGGGCGAGGCGGCGTACTCGGCAAAGGCACGAGATCGGTTCGCCCGGCTCTCAGCTGAGCTGGCATGGCTGCGTCGGCACTCTGATGAGCCGGTGCTCGACCTGACTCGTCGCGTGATCACCACAATTGGCTTGGACGTCGAACTGATGGCGACACCGGAGTTCGCCCAGACTTCTAGGCGCGACCAGCTCGGCGCATTTCTGGACGCCGTCGCCGCGTACGTCGATGTCGACGGCGATGCCTCGCTGGCCGGTCTGCTCGGTTATCTGCAGGCGGAGAGCGAGCAGGGCGGGGGCTTGGAGCAGGCCGTGCCCTCGGATCGTGAAGCGGTCAAACTACTTACGGTCCACAAGGCCAAGGGCCTGGAGTGGGAGGCGGTCTTCCTTCCAGCCCTCATGAAGGGTGTGTTCCCCAGTGACCGGGTCACTGACAACTGGGTGCTGAACCCGGCTGTGCTACCGGCGGACCTGCGTGGGGATTCGGGGTCGATCCCCCAGCTCAGCGAGACGACCTACGCCGGCATGGTCGACTACAAGCAACAGCTCAGCCGCCAGCAACTGCTTGCTGAGGACCGGCTGGCTTACGTCGCCGTTACCCGGGCCAAGCGGCTGCTGGTCGGCACTGGCCACTCCTGGCGTTCCGATCTCAGCAACGCCCGGGCAGCATCCAGTTACCTTCAGGCAATTATCGAAGAGGCCGTCCGTCACAATCAGCTGCTCGCCGAAGCCGCGCCGCCAGGACCGGACAATCCGCTGGTCACCGAGGTGCCTCCACAGGCCTGGCCGGCGCCCCTAGATCCGGAGGCTCAAGCCAGGCGGCACGATGCCGCGCTGGACGTGCAGCGGGCGCGGCAGCGATACGCCGATATGGGCAGCTACGAGGATCCGGCGGCTGAGCCGATGTTGCTCGATGATCATGAAGTGGTCGCCGATTGGGACGCCGACATCGACCGCTTGCTCGCGGAGGCGATCGATTCCCGGTCAGGGGACCAGCTCGTCGAGCTGCCGGCTCAGCTGTCGACTACTGCTGTACTCCGGCTGAACGCCGATCCGGAGAGCTTTGCTGCGGAACTGGCCCGGCCGATGCCACGTCAGCCTTCGCGCAGCGCTCGCTTCGGGACCCGCTTCCACCATTGGGTCGAGCACTATTTCAGCGGGCGGTTGTCCAGTGGCGGTCTCGGCCAGCAGCAGCTAATTGATCTTGATGACCTGCCCAACCGGGCAGACTCCGGTACTTACGACGAGCAGGAGCTACGCCAGCTGTGCGAGGCATTCGCAGCCGGACGGTTCGGCAGCACGGTGCCGTACGCGATCGAGGCGCCGTTCAGCATCTGGATCGGTGGCCGCCTGATCCGGGGGCGGATCGACGCGGTCTATCGGCAGCCAGCGCCAGCCACGCCCGGAGGGGCTCGCTTCCAAGTAGTGGATTGGAAGACCGGCCGCTCCGACAGTGCTGACCCGCTGCAGCTGGCCATCTACCGCCTGGCCTGGGCCGAGGCGTACGGGCTCTCAGTCGAGGAAATCGACGCCATCTTCTATTACGTGCGCACCGATGAGATCGTCCGGCCAACGGACCTAATGGATCGTCCCGGCATCGAATCAATCCTGAGCGCATAGAGCGCATAGCTTGAGCCGTTACCCTGATCTCATGATCAATTGGGCGATGGCGAGTGACCTCGACCGCGTCGATCATCACCGTGGGTCCACTGAGTGGGTGGCGGAGCTATGGCGTTCGGAGGACGCCAAAGTGCTCAAGCTCGACGCTGAGTCCAGATTCACCACCAATGCCGGGGGCAGCAAGCTACGGATGACCAAGCCGTTCCTGCCGTACGACAGTCAGCGACACCGACTGCTCGGCTTGCTCAACGGCTCGGCCATCTTCGCGGTGGAGACACTGACCGAGGGCGAGGTGCATGATTTTCGCGAAGTCGGCTTTCAGCTGACTGACAATGAGCGCGACATAGCAGCCACTGCGGCCGCCGTCACACACTGGCATCGGATGGAGCCCCAGTGCCCAAGGTGCGGCGGCCCGACGGTCGTGATCAATGGTGGATTTGCGCGGCACTGCTCCGTATGTGGCCAAGATCACTTTCCGCGCACCGATCCGGCGGTGATCGTCGCAGTCGTCGACACGGACGATCGGCTGCTGCTTGGCGGCCAGCCGACGTGGGGGAATCGAGTGTCGGTGCTGGCTGGCTTTGTCGAAACCGGTGAGTCACTCGAGCAGGCGATCCACCGGGAAATCGGCGAAGAGGTTGACGTCACCCTGTCTGACTTGCGCTACTTCGGCAGCCAGCCGTGGCCCTTCCCGCGTTCGCTG
>JAICEV010000155.1 GCA_025923975.1 Propionibacteriaceae bacterium | reverse complement strand
CAGCGGATCCACCACGTGTCAAGAGCCTACCCAAGCGATTAGCTTTGCACCGTGGCCGATCTCAGCTTTCCCACGCTGCATATCCGGCCACCGCAGGGCTGGATGAATGACCCGAACGGCATCTGCCGGATTGATGGCCGCTACCACGTCTTCTTCCAGTACAACCCGGACGCTCCGGTCCACGGCGCCATCCACTGGGGCCACGTCAGCTCGACCGATCTACTCCATTGGGCAGAGCACCCGATTGCGCTGACGCCGCGACCGGGATTGATCGACGGAGCCGGGTGCTGGAGCGGCTGCGTGGTCGATGATGCCGGAGTGCCAACGGCGGTGTACACCGCGAATCCTGATCATGCTTGGAACGCGGTGGTCGGCATCGCGCGCTCCGATCGATCTATGATGTCCTGGGAGCAAGATCAATCGCCGGTTTCCGGCATCTCGAGGACTTCGGAGAACGACGAGGCCCGGGATCCGTTCATCTTTGTCCACGAGGGCCGCCGGTACGCCGTACAAGGGGCGGGACAACCATCGGGGCGGGCACGGGTGCTGCTCTATGGCTGCGACGACCTCAGGCACTGGACCGAGCTCGGATCGTTGCTCACCGCCGACGACCCCATCGCCGCCGAAATCGCCCCGGCCAACATCTGGGAGTGTCCGAATCTCGTTCGGGTTGACCGCCAATGGGTGCTGCTGGTCTCGCTGTGGCGCCGCTCCGCGGGCGTCGACCAGTTGGCCGGCGTGCGATACCTGCTGGGCGATCTGATCGCCCAGGGTCGGGGATGGAGGTTCAAGGCGACCTCGGGGGGAGTGCTCGACGACGGCCCTGCTTTCTACGCTCCGCAGGTGCTGGCTGACCCGGACCGTACGCTGCTCTGGGGTTGGGCGTGGGAGCTCAGTCGTAGTGTTCAGCAGATTGCGGACGCGGGCTGGGCCGGCGTCCTCACCTTTCCGCGTGAGCTGTATCTGCGCGATGGTGGGCTCGGCGTGCGGCCCGCAACCGAGCTGGAAGGGCTGCGCCGAGAACGTCTGGCGTGCCGGCCAGGCGTACCCTTCCAAGCTGCCGCCTTTGAATTGATCGCTACCGGACCAGTCGCTCTGCGGCTTCTTGATGATCATGCCGACGTACTGGTGTCGGCAGCTGAAGGCACACCTGTCGATCCAGCCAGGATTCTTGTCGACGGCAGCATGGTGGAGAGCTTCTGTCGTGGAGCAAGCCATACCACGCGGGCCTATCCGACTGCCGACAGCAGGTGGGTCGTGGATGGCGCGGGCGTCAGCGTCTATCGGCTTGGGGGCATGGTCGCCGGTTCGGCGGCTGCGGACGCGCGACCGAGTCCCGGATCGCAGGTGAGCAGTTGAGAGTGAGTTGCCGGATCTCTCCTCCGTCGTCCTCATCGACGCCCTGTAGCGTCGCAGTCACGGCCTGCTCGGCCATAGCCCGATCGGGACGCTCGATCGTCGTCAAGTGCGGAACGAGCTGTGACGCCAGCTGCTCACCGTCATCCATGCTGACCAGCGAAAGGTCTGCCGGAATGGCGATACCGAGATTCGCGGCCGCAAGAACTGCACCGACCGCTAGTCGCTCGTGAGTGCAGATCAATGCAGTCGGGGCCTCTGACGCGCTGAGGAGGGTGCGGGCCGCGGCGAAGCCCGAGTCAATGTCGCGGTTAAGAACTGCCTGGACCGAAACCCCGATGCGGTTGGCTGCGGCCGCTGCTTCGATCCCCTCAAGCCGGAGACGGCTCTGCATCGAATCTGACGGTCCAGCGATGACCCCAAGGCTGGTGTGTCCGGCCTCGATGAGCACACCAGCTGCTGCTGATCCCGCGCCGTGTTCGTCGGCGACCACACTGGTCAGGCCGCCGCTCGGGTCGAGGCAGTTGACCAAGGTCGTTGGGATGGTCCGCATGACTTCCGCGGGCCGGTAGTCGATGAGATCAGGGGCAATCACCAGCAGAGCATCAACCTGGTGATCACGAAGGGTGGCCAAGGCTTGGCTCTGATGATCACGATCATTCGCCGTATCCATGAAGATCGACAAGTAGCCTGCTGCAGTTGTCGTCTTCAGCGTCGCGTGCAGCATGGGTATTGAAAATCCACTGGGACTGGACCAGGTCAGCACGCCGATTGTGCGAGTACGCCGGTTGCGGAGGCTGACTGCCACCGCGTTCGGGGTGTAGTTGAGCTGGCGAGCCGCGTCGATGATCGCCTGCTGCTTGTCACGTGCGATGTGCCCTTGCGCGCGACCATTCAGGACTAGGGAGACCGCACTCCGCGACACGCCGGCAAGGTCTGCCACATCCTGTGCAGTCGCCTTGCGTACCACCTATTCGGCCCCCTCGCGAGCCCACCAGCTGTGACCATTCTGCCGGGGGCGAACGATTGCATCCTAGGAAGCATCGGCTTGAGCTCTGCGAGCGGCGTCAAATGGGGCTCGATTGAAGATGAACATGGCACAGCTGCGAGCGTGGGGAATCGCGCGCGCCGGCACCGAGGAGAAGCGGGCAAATTCCGACCGATGCGGAGTTCTGAGGCCTCACACCCCGGCTCAGGCATCGAAAAGCCGTCATTGGTCGGAAATTTGATATCAGCGAGTGGAGGCTCTTATCCAGGCCCGCTCGCTTACAGGAGATCGTTGATCACAATTGACTGTTCGCGGGAGGGGCCCACGCCAATGCCTGAGATCGGGGCGCTGCAGAGCTCTTCAATCCGGTTCACGTAGACCTGGGCGTTCTTGGGCAGATCGTCGAATTCGCGACAGGCGCTAATGTCCTCGGTCCACCCGTCCAACTCCTCGTAGATCGGGACGGCGTGGTGGAACTCCGACTGAGTGAGCGGCATGCTGTCGTGACGGACGCCGCTCACCTGGTAGCCGACACAGATCGGAATTTTCTCCCAGCCGGTCAGTACGTCCAACTTCGTCAAGAAGATGTCGGTGAACGCGTTGGCGCGCGCTGCCGTCTGGACCACCAAGGCGTCGAACCAGCCACAACGCCGCTTTCGTCCAGTAGTGGTCCCAAACTCGACGCCAGCCTCCCGAAGCTTGTCCCCGTCTGCATCGAGCAGCTCGGTCGGCATTGGGCCCTCGCCGACCCGCGTGGTGTATGCCTTCGCGATCCCGACAACCCGGTCGATGCGGGTTGGACCCACGCCGCTTCCGACGCAGGCGCCGGCGGCAACTGGGTTGGAGGAGGTGACGTACGGATACGTTCCATGATCGACATCGAGATGGTGGGCCTGGGCACCCTCGAACAGCACGACCTTTCCGGCATCGAGCGCTTCATTGAGCAGCACGCTGACATCAACGACATGCGGTCGGATCCGCTCCGCGTGGGAGAGCAGGTGTTCGGCGACCTCGGCCGGTTCGATCTTCCGCCGGTTGTAGACCTTGACCAGCAGATGATTCTTCTGCTCGAGGGCCGCCTCGACCTTCTGCTGGAGGATCGACGCATCGAACAAGTCCTGAATGCGCAGGCCGATCCGGTTGACCTTGTCCGCGTACGCAGGGCCGACACCGCGTCCCGTGGTGCCGATCCGGGCCTTGCCCAAGAACCGCTCGGTGACCTTGTCGATCACCTGGTGGTAGGAGGTGATGATGTGCGCGTTCGCAGAAATGACCATGTGGGAAGCGTCCACACCGCGCGCCGCCAGCCCCTCAATTTCGCTGAACAGCACGTCGAGGTCGACCACAACCCCGTTGCCGATCACCGGGACGCAGTTGGGATTCAGGATGCCCGAGGGCAGCAGGTGCAAGGCATACCGCTCACCGTTAACCACCACCGTGTGGCCGGCATTGTTGCCGCCTGAATAGCGGACGCAGTAGTCGACGCGATCGCCGAGCTGGTCAGTCGCCTTGCCCTTTCCCTCGTCGCCCCACTGAGCCCCCACCACCACAATTGCCGGCATGTGATCGCCGCCTTCCTAGCTCTCTACCGCGCAGAGAAAAGACCGAAGCCCCTGGGCGCATTCGCCACAGGGACTCTTGCGACGCAACCCTACCTAACTCCGCGAGCGTCGCACGAGGCCATTTAGAGCCAGTCCCTGGCGCGAAAGACGAAGTACAGCACCACGCTAGCTGTGATCATGAGCAGGAAATAGACCCAAAATCCGCTGGCACTGCCGTAGAGCGGAAAGCCGACATTCATTCCGACGAAGCTAGTGACGAGGGTCGGAACCGCGATAATTCCGGCCCATCCGCTGAGCTTCTTCATGATCTGGTTCATACGTACGTCGGCGAGCGCAAGACTGGTGTCGAAAATCGACGACATGGCCTCACGCAGCGCATCAGCGGCGTTAGCCACGCGGCCGTGCTGCTCAGACAGCAGCATCCAGTGACGTCCGATCGCAGGGTCTCGTCCCGTCTTCCCCTTCCGGGTCTGGGGCGGGCTGTCCACGATGTCGATCATGACCGTGCGCATCGGATCAGTAAGCCGACGGAGCTGGGAAAGGGCCGATCGGAGCTTGAACGCGTACAGCTGTTCAGGCTTGTTAAGCGGTTGCTCCCCGAACAGCACATTCGCCAGATCGTCGCTGGAGCCCTCCAGCCACTGAACCGCGTCTTCATAGGTGTTGATCACTGCCGAGATCACGGCTTGAACCGCCGCCTCGATGCCGCCCTGCGCGATGCGTTCTTCGTTTTGTACGAGCAGCTGGGCCGGCTGGAAGTTCGGAGCCGGCTCAACCAGACAGATCAGCGCACGATCTGTCGCAATCATCGATACCGGATGCGCCTGAATCTGTGAGCGGTCCCTGTCAATCGAAACCGCATTGGTGATGATGAGCCGCGCCTGGCCGATCACCTCGAACTTGGCCCGCCAATCTTCCGCCAGCAAGTCCTTGATCGCGAGCTCGTCCAGCTCCAGCGCATGTGCAACGTGGCGAAGTTCCACCGCCCCGTAATCCGGATCTCGCGGCAGCACCCACCAAGCTGACGCGTCCGAGTGCAGCTCCAGTACGTCGCTTAGGTCCTCGCCGGTCAGATCCTCGGCGATGATCTTGTTGCCGGACCAGACCCGACTTATCGGAGCAGGGCGATCAGCGACAACGGTGGGCACCCTCCGAAGACTAGCGCCGCCTGCCTACCCTGCCCCGAGGCTTGTGGTTCTACCGCGCCCCATTCGCGAGGTGCTGGTTGAACCAGTCCAGCATGTCCTGCCACGCCTGCTGGGCGGCCTCCGCGTTGTAGCGCTGGCCGGTGTCATTGAAGAACCCATGGCCGGCTCCGGTGAAAGTGCGAATTTCGTACGTAAGCCCGGCCGCCTTGAGCGCCGCTTCGGCGCGTTCGCGGGTCGCGTTTACGCGCTCATCCTGTTCCCCGTAAATCGCCAAGACGGCTGCCTTGGCCTTGCTGAAATCGGGGTTCTCAGGAGCTGGTCCGTAGCATGGGACCGCAGCGGCGAGGCGCGGTTCGCCAGCCTGGAGCAGGTTCCACGTCATGCCACCCCCGAAACAGAACCCGACCGCCCCGACCTTCGCATCAGCCACCCGCTTCTCGAGCTCGTCGATGCCTGCTTGAAGGTCAGCAAGAAGCTGCTCGGGCGGCGTGTTCGCGAGCGCGGTAGGTGCGGCTGCTGGATCCCCTAGCGACCCGGTGCCACCTTGGGCAGAGAGCAGATCCACACACAGCGCCGAGTATGAGGCACCCGCGAAGCGTCCCACCAGATCAATGAAGTGCGGGGTAAGACCGCGGTTCTCATGGATGACGAGCAGGGCGCCCCGAGGGTCCTCCGCCTCAGCCCAAGCCCCCCGCAATTCACCGGCAGGACCGGCAAAACGCACCGGCTCCCCAGGCTTGGTCTCATCAGTTCTTCCGGGGGTTGTCGTCGGGGCCGCAGGCGAGGGCGTGGCTTCCGCCGGCGATGTCGCTCCCCCAGCCTGCCCACCGTTGCCATCGCCGCAGGCGGCCAAAAGGGCCGTAGCACTGCTCATGCTGAGGCCGAGAAGAGTCAGTCTGCGTATTGCCTCCCGTCGGCTGAGTAATCCATCGATGAAGTCCTCAGTCACCTCGCCCACAAGGTAGTTCCGCAACGCCATTGTCAAACCTCCTGTTGTGCCTGCAACGATCACCGGTCAGCAAATGTGCCTCCTCCCTATGGACGCGGCTGCAGAAACGAATGTTCACAAAACCCCCAAGAACCACACCAGACGTTGCAAAACTGTGAAGACCGCCAGCCAGGCTCACCCAACGCAGGTGAGGAAAACCCTGGGCACAGGGAGGATCATGGGCGCATGGCGGAGCCCGGCCAGGGAACCTCGTCGAAGCGCACGGTACCTGTTGCCGTGGATGCGGCGCTGGGCGCGGCTGCAATCGCGACGAAAGCAACCCTCTCGGTGACGCGCCAGTTCACGCGAGCGGCCGCGCCCATCGGCAGGCTGGTCATGCACCCTCCAGTCCTGAACGAACGCTTGCATCCGGCGCGCGTTGTCGAGGCGCTCGTCGACCGCGGGTACGCGGCGCGAACAGCTGCCGATGACGATCTCAGCCGGATCGTCGCGGCCGTCGTCCCGCCGGTGGTGAACGAGGTGCTCGACAACCTTGACCTCACCGAGCTGGTACGCGAGCGCGTTGACATCGACGGGCTCGTCTCGACTGTCGACATTGAGGCAGTGATCGACCGCGTCGACATCGCCGCCATCGTGGAGCGGATTGACATCGATGCAATCGCCAAACGCATCGACCTGGATGCGATTGTCGACAGGATCGACATCGACGCCATCGTCGATCGGATCGACATCGACGCCATCGTCGATCGGATCGACATCGACGCGATTGTGCACCGGGTTGACATCGGCGGCGTCGTCGCACAGGTGGACGTCGATGCCATTGCCAGGCGCATCGACCTGGATGCGATTGTCGACAGCATTGACATCGACGCGATCGTGCGCCGAGTTGACATCAGCGGCGTCGTCACACAGGTGGACGTCGATGCCATTGCCAGGCGCATCGAGCTCGATGCGATCGTGGCAAGGCTCGACATCGATGCCCTCGTCGACCGGCTCGATGTGGACGCAATCGTGCGGCGCCTCGATCTTGTGAGCCTGGCCGAGGAGGTCGTGAACGGCATCGACCTACCAGAGATCATCCGTGAGTCAACCGGGTCGATGGCCTCCGAAGTCGTCCGTGACGTACGGATGCAGAGCATCGACGCCGATGTGGCAATCGCCCGCATCGTCGACCGTCTGATCCGACGACGCCGCGCGCGGCGTACGGAGATATTGGGCAAACCTGACTCAAGCGGTCGAGCCGACCTTCCTGGTCCACCTGACGCAGCCAAAATGCAGGCGCTACCGCCGGCGCCCGAGCGACCCAAGCAGGAGCTGCGGCCATGACCACCCATGTGGACCCAGTGCCTTACGAGGCCAGGCCCTTTCAGGGTCGCCGCGCAGGTCTGGTAACACGTGCCGCGGCAGCGGTCGTCGACATCGCCATCATTCTCATCGCGTTGGGTGTCGGCTACCTCGGCATCTGCGCCTTCCTTTTCGTGCTCAGCCCTCGCAACTTCACCGCTCCCACGCCGTCGCTTACGTTGGTGACTGCCGTCGGCAACTTGCTGTTCATCCTCTATCTCGCCGTGAGCTGGATGGGTAACGGGCGCACCTATGGCAACCACATCATGGGATTGCGCGTAGTCAACCGCGAAGGCCGAGGCCTCAAGCCGCTCCGCGCCTTCGTTCGGGCGATTCTCTACGTCATCTTTCCGATCGGGCTGCTCTGGGTAATGGTCAGCGGCCAGAATCGCTCGCTGCAGGACCTTGTGGTGCGTACGTCAGTG
>JAICEV010000154.1 GCA_025923975.1 Propionibacteriaceae bacterium | reverse complement strand
GCGCAGCTCCATGATCGCGGCGTCAAGATCGGCTTCGTCACCAACAATGCCGCCAGGCCACCGGTTGCGGTAGCCGATCATCTGATCGAGCTTGGCATTCCAGCGACTGCCGCAGACGTCGTCACCTCTGCTGAGGCCGCAGCGCATTTGCTGATCAAACGCTATGGTGCCGGCGCCAGAATTCTCGCTGTCGGAGGCGAGGGAGTAACTGTCGCGCTCAGTGAGGCGGGCCTGGTTCCAGTGCATTCCGCCGATGAACACCCACTGGCCGTGATCCAGGGCTATGGGTTCGACCTGAGATGGCAGGAGCTTAATGAGGCCGCTATCGCGATCCATCGTGGCGCGTATTGGGTTGCGACCAACATCGATCCCACCCGCCCGACAGAACGTGGGCTGGTACCCGGGAACGGCGCTGCGGTGGCTGCGGTGAAGATGGCCGTACAGTCAGAGCCGGAGGTGGCCGGTAAGCCCTATCGGCCGCTGCTGGATGACACAGTCGAGCGGCTTGGTGCGCAAAACCCATTGTTCGTGGGAGATCGGCTGGACACCGATATTGCTGGCGCAGTCAACGCCGGTCTGGACAGCATGCTCGTGCTTTCCGGATCTCATCGCGCCGAACAACTGCTCGCCGCGGCGCCTGGGGAACGACCTACCCACATCGGAGACGATCTCCGAGCACTCCTACGGCCCGCGTTGGTCATCACTCGCACCAACAGTGAATTCCGCTGTGGTCAGGCGTCCGCGTCTGAAGTTGCTGGCCGGCTGAGGATCCACAGCAACGGCTCGACAGTGATCGAATCGATCTGGGCCGCGGCTCATGCGACATGGTGGGCTATTGATCATGGGGTGGCACTCGACTGGCGCCACGCGTTGGAAAAGCTTCGGCAGCCGCTGCGGTAACGTGGCGGTGCGGCGCTCCTTGCCCAGACATCGGAAAGCGCCTCCGTGAGGCAGCAGAAAGGCGTCAAGCGTGTCCGATCCATTTCAGACCTACATCAACATGGTGACTGGCGTAACGAAGAGCACTCAGGCGAAGGCGGCAGCCACCGCCCGGGCGATGATGAAGCAAGCTGGCCTGGAAGATGTAGCTACCGAGACCAGTGAGCGAGTCACAAAGCTTGCTGAAGAGATCATGAATGCAAGTCGCGCCAACCGTGAGCTGTTGCAACACTTCGTGAACTCGGAGGTCGACAAGGCAGCCGCGCGGCTCGGCTTTGCGCGGGCCGACGAGGTCGAGGCGCTCCGCGACGAGATCGCTCAGTTACGGGCCCAGGTTGAGGAAGCCACTGCTCGTATGGCGAAAGCCGAGTCCGCCAGAACTGCGACGAAGAGAGCACCTGCCAAGAAGACAGCCGCGACAATGACGGCCTCTAAGAGGACAGCGGCGGCGAGGTCTGGCGGCCGGAAGCCGCCGCGAAAGACGGCGGCAAGTGCGGATAACTCCGCGCAGGCAGGAGAGAAATGACTGATCCGAACCAGGTGCAGTCCGACGATCTGGAGTCAGACCCTGTTACCAGCCCACCGCAGACCGGCCACGCTGCGATCGACGACGCGCTGCTCGGGTTGGCTGACCTAGCCTCGGCTCCGCTCTCCGATCATCATGATCGGCTCGCGAATGCTCATGAAGCGTTGCATCAGACGCTGGAGCGATCCGATGACCGACCAGAGAATGCCGAGCCGCGCTGAGTCGTGACTGAGCGCCTCGATCGCGAGCTGGTCAGGCGCGGGCTGGCCCGGTCTCGTTCCCACGCCCAGGCCATGATCAACGCTGGTCAGGTCCTGGTCGACGGCTCGGTTGTCGAGCGCCCCGCAGAGTCGGTGTCAGCATCCGCCGTCATTCATACTCCAGAGGATCGCTACGTCTCACGGGCTGCGCATAAGCTCACCGGCGCACTCGATGATCTGCAGCTCAGCGTTGCTGGGCGGGCCCTAGACGCCGGCGCTTCCACGGGTGGCTTCACTCAGGTCCTGCTGGCACGCGGCTGTCGGGAGGTGATCGCGGTGGATGTCGGCAGTGGTCAGCTGGCACCAGCCCTCCGCGCCGACGCTCGGGTCATGGTGCGGGAACGAACCAACCTCCGGAATCTCCGGCTCGAAGATATCGGAGGTGTTGCCGTCGATCTCGTTGTCGCCGATGTCTCTTTCATTTCACTGGAGTTGCTGGTCGGACCACTGGCTGCGGTGACCCGCGCCGACGGCTGGATGCTGCTGCTGGTCAAGCCGCAGTTCGAGGTGGGGCGAGAGCTGCTGGGGAAGCGTGGTGTGGTCCGGGAGCCGACGCATCAAATCCGGGCAATTTCGAGCGTGATCAACGCCGCTGGTGAGTATGGCTGGCGCGGCGTAGCCGGGGTTCCGAGCCGGCTCCCAGGCGCGTCCGGCAACCGTGAGTTCTTTGTGCTCTTGCGTTGCACAGAGTCTGCGCCAGAGCTGGATCTGACGGCACTCGTCAGGAGCTAAAGAGTCAGTCGTCCAAACACCAATATGCTGTGGCAGGTGACCAAGGCCTCAGCCGGGAAGGATGGCCAGCCGAGCGACGTCCATCCAAATGCTTCCCGCCGCGTCGCAGTGCTGACCCATATGGGCAGGCCTGCGGCGGTCGCTGCGGCAACGCGGCTGATTGATGGCCTGAATGCGGCAGGTATCGTCTCGGCTTTGCCAGCCAATGATCTTGCTGCGCTCGATCCCAGGCTGGCATCGGCCATGGCACCGCTCGCCAAGCCGGTCAAGCCCGAGGACGGGATTGAGCTCATGCTGGTTCTGGGGGGCGACGGCACGATTCTGCGGGCCGCTGAATGGGTGTTGGACAGCGAGATTCCGCTCCTCGGGGTGAACCTGGGACACGTCGGGTTCCTGGCTGAAGCCGAGTCGTCGGAGATCGACACCATCGTCGCCCATGTTGTTGACCGCTCTTACACCGTGGAGGAACGCTTCACCATCGACGTAACCCTCCGGGACTCCAAGACCCTCAAGTCCGAGTGGTCTTCCTATGCGATCAATGAGGTGTCGATCGAGAAGGCTGCACGGGAGCGGATGCTCGAGGTGCTCGTGGAGGTGGATGGCCGGCCGCTTTCGCGATGGGCCTGCGATGGAATGCTCGTTTCGACGCCCACTGGCTCGACCGCGTATGCCTTCTCGGCGGGGGGTCCGGTGATCTGGCCGGGTGTTGATGCACTCCTCGTAGTCCCCTTGAGCGCTCATGCACTGTTTGCGCGGCCGCTGGTGCTCAGCCCTACCTCGACTGTGGTGGTGGAGGTGCTGGACGTTTCACGGACGCACGGCATGGTCTGGTGTGACGGGCGCCGTTCGGTCGAGCTGCATTCAGGCACTGAGATCGAAGTGACCCGAGGAAAGCAGCGGCTGCGGTTGGCCCGGCTATCGCAGGCGCCGTTCACCGATCGGTTGGTTCAGAAGTTCGGTCTGAGGGTTGAGGGTTGGCGGGGGTCGGGCGATCCAGCTATCACCATGATCGACACCTCTGCATGATCACCGAACTGCGCATCGCAGACCTCGGTGTGATCAAAGACGCGACCATCGGTCTACATCCCGGCCTGACCGTAGTCACCGGCGAGACCGGTGCGGGAAAGACGATGGTCGTCAGTGGCCTCGGTCTGCTCCTCGGCAGCCGGGCAGACCCGCACTCGGTTCGTCGAGGGTCGGAACGTGCTCGTGTGGAAGGCCGGTTCACGATCGAGAATCCTGAGCTGCTGCAGCGGGTGAGCGGGGTCGGCGGCGAGCTGGACGATGGGGAGCTACTTGTAGCGCGCCATGTCACAGCGGCTGGCCGCTCCCGTGCCTACCTGGGCGGTGCCCAGGTTCCGGCTGGTGTCTGCGCGGAGCTGACCGCGCAGCTGGTCAGGATCTATGGGCAATCGGAGCAGGAACGACTGACCGAGGCTGAGCGGCAGCGAGAGATCCTGGATCGTTTCGCCGGCGCTGCCGCGCTGGAACCACTCGCCAGGTACGCCGCTGTCTGGTCGGAGGATCGCGCCGCACGTGTGGAGTTGGCTCAACTCCATGCCGAGGCACAGAGCCGGGCCCGCGAGATCGATCTGCTGAGATTCGGTCTAGAGGAGATCGAGCGAATTGCACCTGGTCCGGGCGAGGATGTCGCGCTCGCGGCCGAGGCTTTGCGGCTGCAGTCCGCAGATGATTTGCGTGACTCGGCGCAGTCAGCCGTTCATGCTCTGGCAGGTCCCGACGATGAGGCTGGGGGCGCACTGGCGATGCTGTACGGGGCGCGCAAGTGCTTCGAATCGGCAGTCTCGCGGGACCCGGCCGCGGCTCCGCTGGGCGACCGGTTGGCGGAGGCGAGCTACCAGGTCACCGATCTTACGGCCGATCTGGTGCGCTATTTGGACGGCTTGGACAGTCAGCCCGGTCGCCTGGAACAGATCGCCGAGCGCCGGGCTCAGCTGAGCACCCTTACCCGGAAGTACGGCACCACATGTGATGAGGTTCTGCAATGGGCTGCTGAATCTGTCGCTCGACTCAGCCATCTCGAGCAGAGCGACGAGCGCATCACCAGCTTGGCCGAGCGAGTTGAGGAGTTTGGCAGCGAGCTGAGATCCCTGGCAGATGAGATCAGCGTCGCCCGTCGCGAGGCAGCAGCCACATTCAGTGAGTTGGTGCAGGTCGAGCTTGCTGCGCTGGCAATGCCGCACGCCCGGCTGAGCTTTGAGGTGGCCAGCACCGACCTCGGCCCGTCCGGGGCCGACCGAGTGGATTTGATGTTTGCCGCCAACCCCGGCGGCGAACTGCGCAGTCTGGGCCGAGTGGCATCGGGTGGGGAGCTGTCCCGAGTTCGGCTGGCCTTGGAGGTGGTGCTTGCCGCCGATCGAGAGCCTGTCACTCTGGTCTTTGATGAGATCGATGCCGGCGTCGGTGGCAAAGTTGCTGTCGAGGTGGGACGGCGGCTCGCGAGGCTTTCGCAGCACACTCAAGTCATTGTCGTCACCCACCTTGCACAGGTTGCAGCATTTGCGGATCGCCACTACGTCGTTGTGAAGGCAGACGACGGGCAGGTCACCACCAGCGGCGTAGTCCAGGTTGCCGACGAGGACCGTGCTGTCGAGCTGGCCCGCATGATGGCTGGTTTGGATAGCACAGAGTCGGCCTTGGCCCACGCCGGTGAATTGGTGGAGGTCGCGACCGCGGCGCGAGCGTCGGGAATCGCGCTCCCGATGAATGGAGGATCGATGAGTAGACCCCGCTCGTGAGGCCATTAGGCCCATAGGTGGCGACTGGGTCTGCGAAGCGGGACGACATCATCGGGTCCATAGCGTGATGCGCGAGCGCCGCCAGATCAAGGGCGAATTCTCATCAGGCTCTCATCTAAGGCTGCGTACCGTCCCGGATATGCGGGTCCTCGTCGTTGCGGATGACGTGCAGATGGCGGCCGCAATCAGGCGCTCGCTGCGTACCGTCAACGCAATCGGAGACGTCGCAGGCACGTCAACTGGCGCCTACGCCATGCTCGCGGATACCGCGTACGACGTGATCGTGCTCGACATGGTGCTGCCCGATGCAGACGGTTTCGCAACCTGTCGCCGTCTTCGCAACGATGGAGACTGGACGCCGATCGTCATGCTCAGCGCGCGCACTACAGCCGATGACCGTCTTCGGAGTCTCCACGCGGGAGCCGACGCCTACCTCACTAAGCCATTTGCCTTCGGTGAATTGCTCGCCCGGCTGCGGGCTGTAGCGCGTCGCGACCCCGCTGAGCGGCCGGTCATCGTCAAAGTCGGCTCACTGCGACTCGACCCGGCCTCAGCGCAGGTCTGGCGAGGCAAACAGGAGATTCGGCTGTCCGCCCGCGAGTTCGCCCTGCTGGAGGCGTTCATGCGGAGCCCTGGCCAGATACTCGGTCACAGCCAGCTGCTGGATACGGCCTGGGAGATCGGGCACGAATACCGATCCAACGTGATCGAGGTATACGTCCGTTATCTCCGGGAGAAGATCGACCGCCCGTTCGGCTTGCGGTCGCTTGAGACGGTACGTGGGCTTGGTTACCGGCTTCGGAGCGACGGCGGCCGCTGATCTGTCTGGTATCTGAACCCCGTGTGGCGCGGGTGGGAGGATTGACCCCGAGATGCGACTTCCCACCCTGCTACGCAAACGCGGCACATCAGCCCAAACTGGCGGTGTTGCCCGGCTGGATCGGCGTACCAAGAACCTCACCAAACGGTTGCGGCCTGGCGACGTAGCGATCATTCACCACAGCGACCTGGATCGAGTCAGCGCCGAAGCTTTAGTCGAGGCCGGTGCCGCTGCAGTAGTCAATGCGGTGTCGTCAGTCTCAGGCCGCTATCCGAACCTAGGGCCGGGGATCTTGATGGAGGCCGGGATCCCCCTCATCGACAATGTGGGCGATCACGTCTTCACCCGCGTCCAGGAAGGCGAGTGGCTGACGCTGGATGGCGGCAAGTTGGTCAACTCCAGCGGCAGCGTTCTGGCGGAGGGAACCCTCTACACCACAGAAATCCTTGAGGACCATCTCGATTACGCCCGTACCGGCCTGGCGGATCAGATCGAGGCGTTCGCCGAGAACACCATGACCTACCTGCGGGTGGAGAAAGAGCTGCTGCTCGAGGGCGTCGGCGTGCCTGAGGTGGCTACCCAGATCGAGGGCCGGCATGTGTTGATCGTGGTGCGCGGCTACGACTATCGCAGTGATCTGGCTGCGCTCCGGCCGTACATCTCGGAGTACCGACCTTTGCTGATCGGAGTCGACGGCGGTGCCGATGCGCTAGTCGAGGCGGGCTACAAGCCTGACATGATCATCGGGGATATGGATTCCTGCTCCGACGAGACCTTGGGGTGCGGCGCGGAGCTGGTGGTGCATGCCTACCACGACGGTCGGGCGCCTGGGCTCGAACGGATCGAGCGACTTGGGCTACGGGCCGTCGTGTTTCCAGCTCTCGGCACCAGCGAAGACGCCGCCATACTGCTCGCTGACTCCAAGGGAGCCAGCTTGATTGTGGCTGTGGGGACCCATCGCTCGCTCGTGGAGTTCTTAGACAAGGGCCGAGCCGGAATGGCCTCTTCGTTCCTCATCCGGCTGCGCGTCGGCCCTAAGCTGGTTGACGCCAAGGGTGTATCTCGGATCTATCGGAGCCAGATCAGGACCTGGCATCTGATGCTGTTTGTACTGTCCGGCATTGTGGCGCTCATGACAGCACTGCTGTTCACCGACGTGGGCTGGGCCTTCGGCAATGTCATCGTGGCGCGGATCCGCGACTTGCTCTACTGGATAAAGGAACTCATCACTTGATCAACTTCCGCTACCACATCGTGTCGTTGATGGCGGTCTTCATTGCTTTGTCCGTAGGCATCGCAGTTGGTGTATCACTCAGCCCGTCGGTCGACCAGGGCCTGCTCCAGCAGGCAGCGCAGGATCGCAAGCAGGTGGCGGATCTTCGCGCGGAGCTCGATCGGCGCAAGGCTCTGGACAACTACCGCAATGCCTACGACGAGCAGGTCGGCGCGGCTGTCACTGCGGGTGTGCTGAACGGGCAGCGGGTTGCCATGGTCGCCATGCCAGACGCTCCGGCGAGCGTGCTGCGATCCATTTCGGATGCTGTGGTCGGAGCCGGCGGAACTGTGGTTCGTGATGTCAAGGTCAACGCCGAAGCGTTCGACGCAACAAACGCCGAGGATGTCACCGACGCGCTGGCGGACTACTTCGGCCCGCTCGGCCTCAACGACACTATGTCGCCAGCCACCAGGCTTGGCGTTGCCGTCGGCAGATCCATCGGATCCAAGGAGATAGAAGATCGCGACGCACTAGCCATCGCCGTCGGGGAGTCGCTGGAACAGCGAGGCTTGGTCAGTATCAGCAAGGAATCCGCAG
>JAICEV010000153.1 GCA_025923975.1 Propionibacteriaceae bacterium | reverse complement strand
CGTACGCGGCGATGGGTCGCTTTGGCAACGTATTTCTGGTAGGCGGCGAACCGATCCGCGTCTGACCTGGCGAGTAGGCGAGGTGGTTCGGTTGTGGCTGACGAACACCGCCAGCACCCGGGTCCTCAGCGTGAGGCTGCCGGGGGCACGGATGAAACTGGTTGGCGGGGACGGCGGCCGAGTCGAGCATGAGGAGTTCATCGATCAGGTGCTGCTGAGTCCGTCGGAGCGGGTCGTGGCCGACGTGCTGGTCGAGCATCCCGGCGGTGAGCTGACGCTGCAGCACCAGACGCCCGACCGGACATATCGGCTTGCCAGCGTGCAGGTGAGCGACCAGCCAGCCGCACCGTCACAGGCAGCGCGGAAGTTTCAGGAGCTGCGAACCGCCCCAGAGTTGCAGACCGAACGGCAACAGCTGGAGCGCTGGCTGGCTGCGCCGCCCGACAAGACCCTGGCAATGGTCGCCCGGATGGATGACCCGTCAGCTGCAGCTGAAACCGCGGAACCGGTCAGCTACGCCTGCCCTATGCATCCGGAGGTCACCAGCGAGCAGCCCGGCCGCTGCCCGAAATGCGGAATGAAGCTGCTCCCGGTCGAGTCCGACAGCAACCACATGGGGATGCATCATGAGCATGCCGCGCACGCGAGCGATGCTGCCGATGTTGGCATTGAGTGGGAAGACACCATGGTCGAAGTCAACCGGCTGACTACCACCGCCAACATGCACTGGAGGTTTCTCGATCGCACCGCCAGCGTCGACAGCCCGGTGATCGACTGGCAGTTCAGCGTCGGGCAGCGGATCAAGATCCGGCTCGTCAACGAGATGGATTCCGACCACCCCATGCACCATCCCTTCCACCTTCACGGCGCCGGCCGGTTCCTGGTGCTGGCCCGCGACCAAGTTGTCGAGCCCAATCTGGTGTGGAAGGACACGGTGCTGGTGCGCACCGGCCAAACCGTGGACATTCTGTTCGACGTCACCAACCCAGGTCTGTGGATGGCGCATTGCCACATTGCCGAGCACATGCAGAGCGGCATGATGTTCAGCTTCACCGTTGCTCGGGCCAAGTGAGACTCACTGGGTCCCGTGGTAGGCCTCTGGGACGGTGTTTACATCGATCGTCGGTAGCGGGAGCCGCTGGCCGGCGAGGAAGGAGTTGACGAGGCTGGTGTACAGCGCTGGTTGCTCCAAGTAGGCGACATGGCCAGCACCAGGCACCATGACGAACTGACTCTGCGGGAACGCACGTTGGTAGCCGGGGAGGCTGGACCATGGCAGGTAGTCGCAAGCCGGCTTGATCACCAGCACCGGAGCTTTGATCATGGCGAGCCGCTGCAGGTCGAGGGGTTCGTCAGCCGGATCCGGATGCAGTTGTGGCACGTAATGGGCGTAGTAACCAAGGCTGGTGGTTCCCACCCGATCCACCAGATGTGCGTCGCAGAATAGCGCCGGCGTCGACTCGCGATAGATGAGTCTGAACCGCCTATCCATCTCCCGATCTCCGGCCAAGCTGTGTGCTACTCGTGCATCCGCCGACGTCAGCGCGTACGTGAAGACATTTCGCGGCCGCATCAGCCGCAGATAGAGCTGGGCTTTTTGGCCACCATCCAGGCGGGTGGTCAGGTCACCCGGCACGGGTTGCGCTCCATCAAGAGGCAGCTCACCCGGTGCGCTGAGCACTAGGGCCGCAACACGGTCAGGATGTTCTTGCGCGTAGGCCACCGCAATGAGGATCCCCCAAGAATGGCCGTGCAGCACGACTCGCGATGCGCCGGTGTGCACCCGGACCGCCTCCAGGTCCTGCACCTCCCGTGCCGTGGTGTATCCAGTCGGATCAGCCAGCCGGGTGGATGTACCTGTACCGACCCGGTCATAGACGTAGACATCCCGGTCGGTCGCCAGTGCTGCAAAGGCGGGCGCATCATGTGCCATGTCGGCCACTCCAGGCCCGCCGTGGACAGCGATCATGGGCGGCTCGGTCGGCGCGGATGCGCGGGTGACATGCAACGCCAGCTGCGAGCCGTCCGGCCGGGTGACCCACTCAATCCCCGCGACTGGATCCGGGCGCACACTACCGAAGCCTGGATAGAGCCAGGTCAGACTGAACAATGCCGCGAGGCCGAACACCATGAGCGGTCCGAAGACATCGCGCCGCAGCAGCAGCCCGATGATCAACGATGCCAGCAGCGCGGCAAGCAGCCCAGCGACCACGGTCCACAGCACCGACCCGGTGACACCGGCGAACCAGATCATGATCACAGCAGCCAGCACACTGACACCGACCGCCGCAATGATCATGATCACTGCTCGACGAATGGAGTGGCCGCGTTGACTCGCTTCCCTCCGCGTGTCGGAACTGGAAGTGATCATCAAGCCTTTCGCGCCCATCCGATGCCTGTCGCCGCAGCCGCTGCGACCAGTGCGTGGGCGAACCGCGCTGGGAGGGAGTCCGGTTCCGGAATGCGAACGGGTCGAATCCGACCGTTATGGATGGCGGTGAACCGCCAGCCCTCCGGGCCTCGCACGGCGACCAACGTGTTGCGCGTCAGCCGCCGCTTAGGAAGCTTGGATCGCCAGGCGACGAGGACCGACCCGTTGCCATGCAGCACGGCGACATCGTTAGCGATGTACCGAATGGTCTCGATTTCACCGACGAGGGCGGTACCGAACAAGACGCCGCGGAACAGCTTGTCGTGCGACTCAACCACGCTCTCCCGTCCGTGGGCGCGCGTCCCATCGAAGGAGACGTAATCACAGTCCGCTGTGAAGCAGGCGCCGTACGCCGCTGCGTCGCCGTCGGTCCATGCCTGGCATAGCCGCTGGAATAACGCCTTCAGCTCCTGGTCGTCGGATGGCTGCGTATCGGTATCTGTGGTGGGTTGAAAGCTGGTCATATATCCATGTTGCCGCCACCCGAATATCGGCTTTCAGCTGCATCAGCGGGTCTGCTCGGGGGTGAGCAGTGTCGTGTAGTGGGCGGACTTTTCGTCGAAGCGAGCGAGCACGGCCTGCGCCGCGGGCGGGACGTATGCCGTTTCGTAGTCCTCACCGGCAAAAGCGCGAACGTTCTCCAGGGAGTCGAAGATCATCACGGTAGCGAATTCGACCTCATGATCAACATCGCGCCGTAGCAGGTAGGCGCCGCGGTAGCCGTCGAGCCGGCGGGCCGCGATTCCAGGTAGTACCTGCTCGCTCACGATCCGCTGGTAAGAATCGGCATTTTGCTGGGTCGTCCAGCCTCTCCAATAACGCAGGATCACAATGCATCACGACCTTTCGTTGGATAAGGACGATGATTGCAGGCGGTGTTCGCCGGTGATGGAAGCTGCTCCAAGAGCCGGCCGTCAGCCGCCAACTCCCGAGCAGAGGCCTCACGTAAGGGGACGCGCATCCTTAAGGCGGCGCTCAGCGACCCGCCTCCCGCGTTTGCCGTCGTAGGACGGCAAACGGGTGTCTGAACTCGGCGTAGAGCCCTCGTTTGCTGTCCCGAGACGGCTGGCGTCGCACACCGGCGGGTGCGGACATCTTCTGCGTCGGCACTCGGGATGCGGTCGCCAGCGCTAACGTCAGCGTTGTGTTGACCGAGCAACTGATCGCAGCCGGAACCGTGGTCAGCGGCGGCCAGATTCTGCGACCTGGTTGGCTGCGGATCGACAGCGGCCGGGTAACCGAGGCAGGTAGTGGACCGCCTTCCGGACAGGTCACGGCGGATCTCGGGGAGCAGCTCGTCGTGCCCGGTTTCGTTGACATTCACGTACACGGTGGGGGAGGCGGCTCCTACACCACCGGTGATCCGATCGATGCTAGACGCGCGGTCGCCTTCCACCGGTCCCGTGGCACTACGACGACGCTTGCCAGCCTGGTTACCGCTCCTGGCGGCGAGCTGTTGCGATCGGTGGCGATCTTGGCCGAGCTGGTGGACGACGGACTGCTGGCCGGAATCCATCTCGAGGGACCGTGGCTGTCTGAGCGTCGTCACGGTGCACACGACGTTGCACAGTTGCGCGATCCTGATCAAGGTGAGCTGCGGGCGTTGCTCAGGACGGGCCGCGGAACAATCAAGATGATCACGCTAGCCCCGGAACGCACCGGAGCGCTCGACGCGATCAAGATCGCTGTTGATCATGGTGTGGTTATCGCTGTCGGGCACACTGATGCGGACTATGACCAGACGCAGGCGGCGATCTCGGCTGGGGCGCGGGTCGCCACCCATATGTTCAACGCGATGCGGCCAATCCACCATCGCCAGCCAGGGCCGATCCCAGCCCTGCTGGAGAGCCCGGACGTCGTGGTGGAGCTGGTGCACGACGGGACACATCTGCATCCGGCCATCTACCGGTTCGTCGTGGGAAAGGTGGGATCCGAACGAGTAGCCCTCGTGACCGATGCCATGGCCGCCGCCGGAATGGCGGACGGGACGTACCGGCTCGGTTCCCACACAGTCGAGGTCGCGGCCGGGGAGGCCAAGGTGGCAGGAACCGACACGCTCGCCGGCGGCACGGCCACCATGGACCATCTCTTCCGTAATGCCATCGGATCTGAGCCCGCTGATGCCGAGCAAGCATTGTTGGCGGCCGTACGCCAGACTTCAACGACGCCGGCTCGCGTTCTGGGACTCAATGATCGGAACTTGAACGTCAATGATCGCGCGGACCTAGTGGTGCTCGATGACAGCCTGACACCGACTGCGATCATGATCGACGGCAGGTGGCTCAGCTGAGCCGAACAGGGCTCCCAGCTAGTGAGCGCTCGGTACGGCGACGCGACAATAGCTTTGATGCATGAAAGCTGTGACGCTTGCACGAGCCCACGGCGCGGCAAACGTGATCGGCGGACTTTGGCCGCTGCTACGCCTGGCGAGCTTCGAGGCGGTGTTCGCGGATTTCCCAAGATGTACCTGGCGGACGCCGCTGTCGAGATTGGTTTGATTGTGGCCTGGTGCTTGCCTCGTGACCGGCCAGTGCCTAAGTCGAGCTAGTTGCACGCTGTCGCCGCAAGGCGAGTGCCCACCTGCGACGCGGACGGGTTGGTCAGGGCGGAACCGTCGCGGAAGACAACGGTCGGCACGGTGAGATTGCCATCATTGACCTGAGCGACGATCGCAGCACCATCGGCATGGTCTTCAATATCGATCTCATGGAAGTCAATCCCCGCGCGATCCAACTGTGACTTCAGCCGCACGCAGTAACCGCACCAACGCGTGGTAAAGACGGTTGGCAGGTCGGCAGACATCAAATCCATAGTCACGTTATACATAACCAGTTGGTTCGCTGGGGCTATTCCGCAGCAAAGTATTGCGTTCGTCACATAGTTAGACTCAGGTCGCTGATGCCCCACTTCGGCGGAAACCACGAGGTCAGAGCAGTATCGACAGGCGTAAATCGCCGTTTGATCCGGGTCCTGCCCGAGTAACCGGTGATCTCGGGATGCGCCAGCCTGGCGTACTTGTCGACTTCGCAGAACAGATTCTGACAATCGACCAGTTGCAGGCGGCGGCCGTTCAGACCCGCGAAGCTAAGCCTTAGGCGGCTGAAGTGTTCGGATTGCGTGTCGCTCATGTACCGGATGAGGTCGGCTTCGATCCCTCCAGCTCCCGGACCGAAGCACTTACGCAGTCCGTCCCTAGCGCCAGGTCCTGGGACGACGAAATCCATCTCATCGAAGTTGATCAACGTTGAGTAATTGATGTCGATGAGGAATTGGAACGCCAGAAAGCCGCCCATTCCCGGGTAACCGCGTAGCACCTGGAACGCCTCTGCCATCGAGGCGCTTGCCTGGAGTCTGGTATGCAGCCCGCTGCGCATCATCTGCTGCAACAGCAACAGATGGTTCGTGTGCTTGCGCCTCGCCCCCAAACTCGGTGGAGGCACGATATAGGCCGCGGAATAGATCCGCTCGCCATGAGCTATGGACTCGGTGAGTACCTCGTCATAGCGGTCGAGGCGAAACGTCGCCCAGGTGAGCTCGCCGAGTGCAGACTGAAGCAGCGTCCAGGTAGAGATTCGGTTGAAGAACTTGAACAGCAGGATCCGATACAGCACCTCAACAGCGTCCTGACTGCCGCGATAGATCACTTCGCTGATCAGATATTGGCTGACGCGGTCGGCGGCGCGATAACAGTTGGTGAAGCGGTGCGATGCCATGATCGGTTCCGTCGTCCATGGCGGTGCGTCTCCGCGCAGGCGAGCCTGATACACCCGTTGGCGCTCTGCGGCGAATCGCCAATAGGTGTCGAAAACCTCCGTCGGACGCAGCCGTCGCCCAGCCACCATGATCGAATCGGCTGGTCCGGCGGCTGACGCGTTCGCCACCCAATCAGCGTATTGGTCAGCCTTTGTTATGCGGCTTGTTGATCTTGCTCCGTCGTCTGTTTTAGAGGTTTGATGGTGAACAGGGCTTGGACGCAGGCATGTAGGTCGAAGGGTTCAGCGTTCCAGCGGGGCCGGATCGTTTGCGCGTCTGGATGTTGAAAGCTGTCCACCCCAGCTAATCGATCCTGGGTCTTTTCCTAACGCTGGTCGTCACACCCACCGGCGTCTCAGCTAGTGGCGCCGGCTACACCCCCACGATCCCGAGTGAGTGCGAGACCGAGCCCGATCATCCCGATCCCGAGGATGAGATGCAGGAAGTCGTCGGCGGTTGACGGACACGAAGTTGGCCGCCGATTCCTGGCCGATGATGAGCCCGTACACGAACAGCACCAGGTAGATCGCCACCGAACACCAGGTAATTGCGCGCGCGCTGCGGTACGCGCCATAGTCAAGCCGGCGATCCCGAACAACAGGTGGACGATGTTGTGCAGGATCGACACCTGGAACAGACCGAGCAACCTGGCGTCGGACTGGTGGCCGGCGAACGACAGATCGCCGAAGTTGGTGGTGATACCGGGAATGAAGCCCAGCACACCGACGAGCAAGAAGACGACGCCGACGATGGCGGCGGCCTTCTGCACGTTTGTGCGGGCGCCACGAGCTGTGGTGGTGCGGTCGGACATGACGGTTATGACTCTTTGGGACGTTTGTGTTACGGACTATTCCTAGCCGCGGCAGCTTGGCTTGCCACGTTGTGGGCTTATGGTTACTTGCCGCGCCTGGTCAGCTTCTTCAACATGCCCGTCTCGACAGCAACAGGGCGTTGCTGTTCACCGGCATAGGCGCTGACGCCCACGAGGGCGCCGGTTATCGCGGGCACCGCCCATTGCAGCAGCTTCAACTGGGTCTGAGCACGTGCCACGTCCGGCGGAGTTGCGGCGCTTGGCTCGGTGCCGGAGGACACCGGAACGCTGGTTTCCTGGGACACCTTGCGCCCAAGCACCCTGCTGTAGCCGGTGATGCCCAAAGCGGCTGCCGTGAGGGCAGTCTTGATCACCGACATCGAGGCCACGCCGGACTGGGTCGCCAGCCGTTCCTTGTTGCCCAGAAGCTGGCCGACCGAACCCACAATGGTTGCTCCGATGGCAGCGGCATTAATCGGTGTCCAGGCGTCCCAGCCGGTGTTAGCTACCCGGCCAGCGCTGCTGGGGTCTGACGCCTGACCAGCGGCCCTATTGAGCGCAACCGCGTTGGCCAACGTGCCGCCGAACCAGGCGGCCAGGCCGAGATCGTGCAGTAACCGTGAGGGAAAGTTCGGAACCACTCGTTCTCCTTTGTTCAAGCTTGAATCTCCGGTCTCGGATACCCGCCGCCCGGATAATCAAACACAGGTCAGGGGACCGGCACCGGCAGCCGGCAACCCATCCTGCGAATCCGCGAGCCGCTCTCTTCGGCGTTCATCCGGGGATACAGAGCCAAGCAGGGCAGACCAATCCGCGGGAGCTTGATGCCGAGATGATCACTCGGCGTCCAGTCGCTACAGCTGAAGATCATCACAATTTGCTCAAGGCCAACGACT
>JAICEV010000152.1 GCA_025923975.1 Propionibacteriaceae bacterium | reverse complement strand
TGATCATGGAACCTGGATCACCGCGATCTCCGATGATCACTTGCCGATCTTCTACGCCACCACCAACTTGTGGTAGTTCCTAGGGCAGGGTCTGCCAGACAGGAGGTGGATCTCCATTGGCGTGTGCCAGACCGCCGACACCGAGGACAACCTGCGGTTGGGACGGGCGCTAGGTGATGCAATCGCCGAGAGTGATCGCAAGGTGGTGCTGCTGGCTTCCGGGGCGCTGAGCCACACGTTCTGGCCGTTGCGTGAACTGCGTAAGCACGAGGCGGCCGGGATCGAGCACATCTTCACCCCCGAGGCTGCTGATGCTGACGCTCAGCGCATGCAGTGGTTCGAGGCTGGTGATCATGCGCGGGTGTTGGACACGATGCCGGAGTTCTACAAGTACAAGCCAGAGGCCCGGTTCGGGCATTACCTGATGATGATCGGGGCGATCGGCGAGGGTGATTGCACCGCCACCGGTCGGCGCTACGGAGAGTACGAGAACTCAGTCGGTACCGGCCAGGTCCATTACTGGTTCGACAGGCCCGAAGGCGGCTTCCCACGACCGCGGCGTACGCCCGAGGATCCCGAGTACCGGCAACTCGTCGGCGGCCCTGACTTGCCTGCCGCCGGCTGAGCACTCGGATCAAAGGAACACCGATGCCTCTCCGCGAGACGCGCCGCATTCTCTTGGACGGCAACACTGTGGATGTCGAGCGCTACGGCGACGAGTTGGTCGCTGGCGATGGTCGCGCCAACGCCCAAGATAAGGCAGTGCATATCGCGCCGGTGCTGCCCACCCAGAACATAAGCGTGCCTCTGAACTACGCCTCCAGGGTGGAGGAGATGATGGTGACGCTGCCACCGGCCCCGACGTACTTTCACAAGCCGGTGTCTGCCCTCAACGCACATGAGTCGGCAGTCGTGAGGCCGCTGGGCTGCAAGTGGCTGAACTATGAGGGCGAAATCGCCATCGTGATCGGCCGGACAGCCCGGAACATCTCGCCTGACGATGCGGGCGACTATATCCGCGGTTATTCGATCGCCAACGACTACGGTTTGCACGATTTCCGCGATACCGATTCCGGGTCAATGCTTCGGGTCAAGGGCGCTGACACCTTGTGCCCAGTGGGTCCAGGCCTGGTGGAGGGTTGGGACTTCCATGGCAAGCAGATCCGCACCCTCGTGAATGGACATGTCCGCCAGGACGGCAACACCAACGAGATGAAGTGGGAGATGCACTACCTGGTCGCCGACATCGCGCGCACGATCACGCTGCAACCGGGTGACATCCTGCTGTCCGGGACACCCGCGATCTCCCGCACCGTCTATCCGGGCGATGTCGTGGAGGTCGAGGTTGAGGGTCTCGGCACCTTACGCAACCACATCGTCGAGGGACCAACTCCCATTCGTACCGATGTAGGTGCACAACCCACCGAATCCGAAGAGGTGCTATCCACCGCGAAAGGCGGCGACTGGGAGTTTCGGGGCGTACGCAAGCCGCAAACCTCCGGAACGCACTGATAGGGCAACGAATGGAGCACTCGTGACGCACCCACCGTCGATCCCACCCGCGGATCCATCCGCGACAACGTCTGACATTGCCCGACGCGACTCTTATCGGCTGAAGCACGGTCGGCTCGGGGTATTCGCTGTTGCCTTCTTTGTCATCTCGGCCGCGGCTCCACTCACCGCCATGGCCGGCGGTGCACCTGTTGCCATGCTGCTCGGTAATGGCCCCGGGATTCCCCTGGCGTACGTCGTAGTGAGCGTGATCTTGCTGATCTTTGCGGTCGGCTACACCGCGATGGCCCGCCACCACACCAGCACGGGAGCCTTCTACAGTTTCGTCACACGCGGCTTGCGGCAGCCCGCTGGTGGCGCGGCCGCGATCATCGCCCTGCTCGGCTACAACGCTATGCAGATTGGGCTGTATGGATTGTTCGCCGCTGCCGCCGCCGGATTCTTCAGCGACACTCTCGGGATCGACTTGCCGTGGTGGGTCTATGCGTTTCTCGCCATGGCGATCATTGCCGTGCTGGGCTACCGACAAGTTGATCTTTCAGTCAAGGTACTGGCGATCTTGGTCAGTCTGGAATTCTTGATCGTGCTGATCCTCGACGCGGCGATCTTGATCCAGGGCGGCCAAGGCGGCACCGCTCCGCTGACGGCCACTCCGTTCACCTGGAGCAGTTTCATCTCGGGCTCGGTGGCCATCGCCCTGCTGTTCAACTTTGCGTCTTTCATAGGCTTCGAGGCCACAACGATTTACAGCGAGGAAGCCAAGGACCCAAAGCGCACGGTCCCGCGGGCGACCTACGTGGCCGTTCTGACTATCGGCATCTTCTATACGATCACCACGTACCTGATGGTTGAGGGCCAAGGAGCGGCAGGGCTACAGGAGTATCTCGCCACTCTGCAGCCTGACCCCACTGCCTTCCTGTTCGTCCTTGGTACGACCTACATCGGGGCCACACTGACCACGGTGATGTCGCTGCTGTTCATCTCCAGCGTGTTCGCGGCCCTCTTGGCCTTCCACAACGCCGTGGCGCGATACCTCTATGCTCTCGGCCGCGAAGGCCTGGTCCCAGCCCAACTCGGGCGCACCCATACCAAGCACTTGAGTCCGCATACGGGCTCAGCCAGCCAATCGGTTCTGGCTTTGGTGATAGTCCTGATCTTCGTCATTACGCAGCAAGATCCGGTTCTTGCGCTATTCACCTGGCTCACCCAGCTCGGCACTTTGGCGATCATCCTGCTGATGGCCTTGGCATCCTTCGCCGTACTGGCCTTCTTCGCTCGCCACCGCGACCTCGACTCCAATGTGGCGCGGACCATGATCGCGCCGATCGTCGGCGGTGTGGCGATGACTGCAGTTGCCATCTACGCGGCCTCGCAGTTCGGCCTGTTGATCGGCAATCCGGAAAGTCCGTTGCGCTGGATCCTGCCGGCCTTGATCGTGGTCGCCGCAATCGCCGGAGTCATTGCGGCGGTCATGTTGAAGGGCCGCTCACCTGAGTTGTACGCCCAGATGGGTCGTCACCGTGACATCGAGTTGCTGCCAGGCCAGTAAGCACTAGTAGGTGCGTGTGAAGGCAAGATGCTGCGGCCTCTACACTCGCGATGAGTTTTGCTCCGTTCGAGCGTCTTCACAGTGGTGGGCTGAACTCAAGCCCTGGGAATCCCGGTGGAAAGGACACAAGAGATGAGAAAGCTGGTCGTTCAAACGTTCCTGACCCTCGACGGCGTTATGCAGGCCCCGGGCGGACCCGGAGAAGACGACGACGGTGGCTTCAAGCACGGTGGCTGGTCGATGACTTATTGGGACGACCAAATGGGTGAGGTCATGGAGGCAGCGACAAGCAGGCCGTTCGCCATGGTTCTGGGGCGCAAGTCCTACGACATCCTGTCCTCGTACTGGCCGACCGCTCCTGAGGAGACCGGGGCCAAGGTATTCAACGATGCCACCAAGTACGTTGCATCGCGGAATCGCCCGACCCTCGAGTGGAGCAACTCGGTCTTGATCGAGGGAGACGCCGCGGATGGCCTAGCGGCGCTCAAGAAAGAGGATGGACCCGAGCTGCAGGTCCATGGCAGCGCGAACCTGATCCAGTCGCTTTTGCGCAACAATCTTGTCGATGAGTACCGCTTGTGGATTTTTCCCGTTGTCATCGGCTCGGGCAAACGCCTGTTCGCGGATGGCACCATTCCGTCGGGGCTAAAACTCGTCGACAGCAAGGTCTCCAGCACTGGAGTCGTGATGGGCACGTACGAGCCAGCAGGCGAAATCCCCATCGGTTCGTTCGGCTGACCTTCTGCTAACTGACGGGCGCGGACCGGGCGCTGGCGGCTGCCAGCGCCCATGCGCCGCCGCACAGGCGTAGCAGCAACGGAAAGGTGTTGGTCGTGAAAACGCGGACACTCGATGCCGGACAGCGTTGCGCCGTGTGGCTGGCCAGCGTTGAAGATCAGGTATCCAACCTGGTTCTCGAGACGAGGGATGTACTCCTCGAAGCTCCAAACTGGTCCCTAGACGGATCGGCGCTTTATGCCAACGGCGCAGGAAAGCTTTGGCGGATTCCACTCGACGGTGAACCGATGATGGAGGTACCGCTTTCTGCAGTGCCGGACCTCAATAACGACCACGTTCTGGCACCCGATGGGAAGCACATCTACTTGTCGGCGTACGACTGGAACATCTACCGTGCAGCGCTGGATGGAGGGGCTGCGGAGCGAATCACGACCACTCCGCCCATCGACGGCCTGATGCATTTCCTGCACGGCGTCAGTCCCGATGGGAGCCGACTTGCCTTCGTCGGTGTGGAGACGGAGGACGGCAAATGGGCCAAAGCGAACATCTTCACAGTCGCTAGCGACGGCTCTGATTACAAACAGCTCACTTTCGGATCCGCTCCCGCGGACGGCTGCGAGTACTCGCCTGACGGGGACTGGATCTACTTCAACACCGAGGCCTTTGACGGTCACGCGCAGATCGCTCGGATTCGCCCAGACGGCGTCGACCTTCAGCAGTTGACGTTCGATGACAACGTCAACTGGTTCCCCCACCTACCTCCCGCAGGCCCTTACGCCTGTTATCTCGCGTTCCCACCCGGCACCGCGGGCCATCCGCCCGACGTCTGGGTTGATCTGATGCTCGTAGCGGACGGCAGGTGGTCCGAGGCGCGTCCTTTGGCGCGTGTGTACGGCGGTCAAGGCACTATCAATGTCAACAGCTGGTCACCCGACGGACGACGGTTCGCGTATGTCTCGTATGACCGAGACCCGGCTTAAAGATCAGCGCGTCAGCCTCAGGAACGCAGTGCGATTTCGCTACTGCCGCGACAAGGCGATCCGGAGTCGCTCCTCGGGATCGATGAAGTGGTCGTGATCATCCTTGCCCAGATCAAGTTGCACCCAGTTGATCTTGCCCGTGAACCGGCTGTCACGTGCGCTGTAGTCGGAGGTGACCGTGGTACCGGACTCGTAGCCGATGTCAGTCGTCTCATCGGCCGAGAAGATCAGCGGCTGGGTCGCTCCAACCCGGCCCGCACCGACCTCTGTGCCGCCGTAGTACAAGGTCACGTTGCCGCCCTTGGCCAGTCCGCCGCCGTCGTACGCGAATTCCATGCGGACTTGGTGGTCGCCTTCCGGGATCGGCGTACCGGCCTCGATCGCGAACTCCTGAATGCCGAGGACGTTGTAGACAAACTTGGCCTTCCCAGCCTTGACATAGAGAACCCACCCGCCGAACCGGCCGCCCTGCGCGATGATCACACCCTGGACACCGCCGTCGGGTACCACCACCTCGGCGGTGACCGAGAACGACTTGTTCTTGATGCTGACAACGCTGCTTTCCGAAAGACGTCCCATGCCCGGGAAGAACTGCTGCGAGTCACCGCGGATCAGAGTCGGTCGTCCCGCCATCGTCGGCTCGAGCCGCTCCGAGGTGCGATCGTCCATCGGTAGCACGTTGTACTTCGTTGCCTCGATCAACCAGAGCCGCTGCAGCTTGGCGAGCATTTCGGGACGATCGGCCACCAGGTTGCGAGCCTGGCTGTAGTCGTTGCCGTCATAGAGCTCCCAGACGTCTTCATCGAACGCTGGCAGCTTCCCGCCGACCATGATCCACGGCGTACGGTGCTTCGTCACGGCGGTCCAGCCTTTGTAATAGATGCCGCGGTTGGCGAACATCTCGAAGTACTGCAGGTCGTGACGTTCCGGCGTGTCAGCCTCGTTGAAGCTGTACAGCATGCTGGTGCCCTCGATGGGCGACTGCTGGACGCCGTTCACCATGGTTGGTTCGGGTAATCCTGCGGCCTCCAAGATCGTCGGCGCTACGTCGATCACATGGGTGAACTGCGACCGCAGCCCGCCCGGCTCTGCAATCCCGTTCGGCCAATGCACGATCGTTGCGTTGCGGGTGCCACCCCAGTGCGAGGCGACCTGCTTGGTCCACTGGAATGGCGCATTCATCGCCCAGGCCCAGCCGACCGAGTAATGGTTGTAAGAACTCGGTGAACCGAACTCATCCACCTTGCTCAGCATGAACTCCGGGGTCTCGAGGGCGGCCATGCCGTTGAAGTTGGCCATCTCGTTGAATGCACCATTGAGGGTGCCCTCGGCGGACGCGCCGTTATCGCCGATGATGTAGTAGATGATCGTGTTGTCGAGGACTCCGAGGTCCTCGATGGCGTCGATCAGCCGGCCGATGTGATGGTCAGTGTGCTCCAAGAAACCGGCGTACACCTCCATCTCGCGGGCCAACACCGGCTTGAGCTCATCGGGCATGTCAGCCCATGCCGTGATCTCAGCATGACGAGCGGTCAGCTCGGCGTCCGCGGGAATGACCCCGAGTTCCTTCTGTCGCCTGAATGTCCGCTCCCGCTGCTCGTCCCAGCCGTCGTCGAACGCACCCTTGTAGCGATCGGTCCACTCCTTCGGTACGTGATGCGGGGCATGGGTTGCGCCCGGCGCGAAATACACGAAGAACGGCTTGTCGGGCATCAGAGCCTTCTGCTGATGCACCCAGCTGATCGCCCGATCAGCCAGGTCCTCGGTCAGGTGATAACCCTCCTCAGGAGTTCCGGGCGGCTCCACCGGCGTCGTACCGTCATACAGCGCCGGATCCCACTGATTGTTCTCCCCGCCGATGAAGCCGTAGAACTTCTCGAACCCACCGCCACCGGCGGGCCACGCGTCAAACGGACCCAGCGGCGAAGACTGCCATACCGGCACTTCATGACACTTGCCGAACTGGGCCGTCGAGTACCCATTCAGTTTCAGGGTCATTGCCAGCGGCGCCTTCGTGTTCGGACGCAACGAACTGTTCCCAGGAGCCGATGTTGCAGTCTCGGTAATACTGCCCATCCCCACCGAGTGGTGATTGCGACCAGTGAGCAGCGCCTGCCGCGATGGTGCGCACAGCGCCGTGGTGTGGAAGCGGTTGTACCGCAGCCCACCTGATGCCAGCCGATCCGCCGTCGGCGTACGACACGGTCCGCCAAACGTACTGGATGCGCCGAAGCCAACATCATCCAGCAGAATGATCAACACGTTCGGCGCACCCTCAGGTGGCACCAAGGGCTCTATCGGGGGGTACGCGGTATCCGGATCCTTAGCGTCATAGGTGGTCAGACCGAATGACGGCCGGTCGGGGATGGGCAACATCGTGCGGGCATGCTGGTCGGGGCTCATGAGATCCTCCAAATGGGTTCACCATCGAAGGTTCCACGGAGTGCGGTGGCGACGCCTCACCCGAGTCGGGTGAAATCAAAGTTGATCAAGAAGCCAGGAAGGGCCCACGCTGCTGGCTCCGGCTGCCTCGACGCGGTCCCGTAGCACCCGGTCTGCAGTGACGACGGTAACGCCACGTCCATCACCGATATCGACCTGCGCAACGACGGCCTCAACGATCGCGTCATCCCCCGACCCCGGGGCGTGGACGGTACGCAGGCGCCCGTCCTGACCGGCAGGACTGCCCCGCCTCGCCGCGCCCTCCAGTACCAAGACGATCTCGTCATGAGGCAACACACCGGTCGACAACTGTTCTTGCAGCCGACGGGCAGCACCGGCCCGATCACGCCACCAACCGTCGGGGCGACTGCCTACGACGTTCGCGCCGTCGACGATCAGGACCTGCACCCGGACAGCGTAGGTGAGCTGTGAACGAGGCACCGATGCAGGGCTGCCACCAGGCCAGTACGATGGCGATCGCTCTGGACGACCACCCGCCGAAGAAGATCGCGAAGATGGCCGAAGTCTTGATCATCAGCGGCGCCGGTAGCTACAGCGACCGGTGGCATCCCTTTGCCGATACCTCACAGCGCCTCGCTGACATCATCGCCAGCCTCGGTCATCACGTGACGATCAGCGAAGCTGTCGAGCAAGCGCTGGCCGAACCGGGCGAGCCCGACATGATCGTCGTCAACATCGGAAACCCTCGCGAGACTCGAC
>JAICEV010000151.1 GCA_025923975.1 Propionibacteriaceae bacterium | reverse complement strand
GGCCGGGTCGCCGGGCTGGGTGCCATGCGCCGTGTCATGTTCCTTACGGCGTTTGCCGGCGGTTTCGGCGTAGTCGTCAATGACAGTGCTCGACTGCGTCAGCGAGCGGCCGGCGAAGTCGGTGCGGAAGGCGCCAGGCTCGACGACGGTGACCGAGATTCCGAGTGGCTTCAATTCGGCGTGGAGTGCACCGGACATGCCTTCCAGCGCGGCCTTGGATGCGGCGTAGTAGCCGGAGCCCGCGGGCATGATCTGGACACCGATCGTGGAAATGTTGATGATCGCGCCGGAGCGGCGGGCACGCATCCCGGGGAGCACCGCCTTGATCATCGAGACCGCACCGAAGAACTGGGTCTCGAACAGTTCGCGGATGTCGGAGTTGTCACCTTCCTCGACGGCCGAGCGGTAGCCGTAGCCGGCGTTGTTGACTAAGACGTCGATTCCACCGAACTTTTCCTCGGCCTGACTGACTGCGTTACTGACCTGTGCGGTGTCGGTGACGTCGAGGGGGAGTGCCAGAACGCGGTCTGCGTTGTTAGCGGCGAGGTCGGTGACATTCGCGACGTCGCGGGCGGTGACGACTGCGTTGTGGCCCGCGACGATGACGGCCTCGGCTAGGGCGCGACCCAGTCCGGTGGAGCATCCGGTGATGAGCCAGGTGGACATGTGATTGTTCCTCCTCCTGCTGAGAACTCCCTCGATTGTGATCAGCTAACCGCTTTTGGGTCCGTGCGTGGAAGTGCCTGGTGTTCCGAGTAACACAGAACTGTTGAGGGCGGCGGCCGGGGCTGGTCGGGGCTGCCCAGACGCTGCCAAGCGTCAGCCTTCGGCCGGTGCTTGATCAGAGCGTTAGGTAGCCGGTGGAAATGAGGACGATTCCAACAATGGCAGCGACGATAAGCGCTACGCAGATCACGGCCTCGGCCGGCCGAAAGACACGCATGCCCTGTTCTCTTCGGGCCCAGATGTAAAGCAGGGTGCCGGGGGCGTAGACGATGCAGGCCACGAGGACATACTTCAGTCCAGCGGCGTACAGCAGGAAGATCGAGTACAGCACAGCGACGGCGGCGATGATTTGCTGTCGCCGGCGCTCCGACTCGTCGGCCGCTGTGTAGGTCTCCCTGGTGATCGTGATCTTGAGGGCGTATCCGGCAGCGAAGAGGTACGGGACCAGAGAGAGTGCCGTATCCAGCGCAAGCATGAAGTCCAGTGCGTCGCGCACGACCAGCACACTGATCAGCAACGCCTGAACCGCTACGTTCGTGGTGATCAATGCGGCGATCGGGGTGTGGTTCTTATTGTTCCTGGCAAGGAACTTGGGCATTACGGCGGTCGTGGCGGGTGTGTACAAGACCTCCGCGTTGATCAATGTCCAAGCCAAGTAGGCGCCCTGCACCGAGATGATCACACCAATGCTGATGAAGGTCGCTCCCCAGGGCCCCACCACAGACTCCAGAACCGCGGCCATCGAGGGTGGATGAGTGTTTGCCAACTCTGCGCGTGGCAGGACGCCGTAGGACACCATCGTGACCGCTGCGAAGATCGCCAGCACGCTGAGGAAGCCCAGCAGGGTGGCGCGTCCCACGTCCTCGCGGCGCCGCGCGAACCGGGAGTACACGCTGGCTCCCTCGACTCCCAGGAACACGAAAGTCGTTACCAGCATGGTGTCGGTGACTTGATCGAATAAGGACCTCACAGATCGTGTCTCACCGCCCCAGAAATTGGCCGCAAAGATCTGGGGGTCGAAGGCAAAGCCGACAACGATGATGAAAACCACAATGGGGACGAGCTTCGCGATCGTGACGATCCGGTTGACGGCCGCTGCTTGGCGGACTCCTCGGGCGATCAAGTAATGGAAGAGCCACACGCACGCCGAGGCCAGTGCCACGGCCAGGAACGTGTTGCCTTCTCCCAACCCGGGAATGAAGGTCCCCAGTGTTGTCATGGTGAATACCAGGAAGAACACGTTCCCTGCGACGTTGCTCGCCCAGTAACCGAAGGCGGAGTTGAAGCCCGCATAGTTCCCGAATCCCGTCTTGGCGTAGATGTACACGCCGCTATCAAGATCGGGCCGACGCAGAGCCAGCGACTGAAAGACGAAGGCAAGCATGAGCATCCCCGTGCCCGCGATGATCCAGGCGATCATGGCGCCGAGGACACCGGTCGCCGAGCCGAAACTCCGGGGAAGCGTGAAGACGCCACCACCGACCATGGAGCCGACGACGATCCCGACCAGAGTGAGGACCGAGACCTTCTGCAGCGTCTTGTGTTCAGTCGTCTTCATTGGGCGCCTCCTTGCACTTAGCAGGAGATCGGATCGTGACGCCTAGTTTCATGATCAATCCGTACGCCCAACCCATGCTCGCGTTGGCCGCAGGCTCCAAGGATGGGCTGCAACTGTCCGGCTTTGCGCAGTTTCACTGGGTGCCGCCATCGACGGACAGAGCCGGCGCGGGCATGTTGTATGGCGTAATGATGTGGATGTTCGACGGCCAGGAGTAGACGGCACCAGGTAGCGCATTGTGCGCCTGCATGACCGCATAGCAAGCCTGACGCATGTCTTGCCTGAGGTCGTGATGGAGCACGGCTGAAATCCGGCCGGCACGGAGCAGCCGCATGTTGTCATGATCGAGATCGTGGGCGATGAAGACTGAGTACGTCCGCTGTCTGGAAGCAAAAGCTTCCACGATGGCCATGTTGCCACCGCCGATGGAGTACACCGCACTGATATGGGGATTGCTGTCCAAGGCCGCCAAGACCAGACCGCGCATGGTCTCATCTAGGCCATCGCTGTTGTCGATCTCGATCATGGAACGGTCCGGATAACGGGTTCGCATCGCACCCTGAAATCCCATTTCTCGCTCTTCTTCGCCGCGGAAGAACCCTCGGCTCAACGTGACCAGCACATCTCCCGGCCGGTCCCCTAGCCATTGGCCCATGAGATAGGCCGCGGTGGCACCCGCAGCGCGGTTGTCCATTCCGACGTAGGCCAGCCGCTGGCTGCCGGGGAGGTCGGTCACCAGGGTCACGATCGGGATTCCCGCCCGGATCAGTTGCCAGCAGGCGGTGACTTGACGGTTGCGGCGAAGGTCCAGTCCGGTCAGCTCAGCTACAGCGAAGCTGTGAAACAGGGCATGTACCGGCCACTGGGTCACGGGGACGTCGACGTGACCGCCATTGTGGGGCAGGTACGGGCGCACGGTTACAACGGCTGGTACACCCTCGAACAGGACACGATCCTCACCGAAGAACCCACAGGCCAAGGCCCGGTCGCGGACGTGTGGATCAGTGCCGAATTTCTGCGGACGATACTCGGTCAGCTGCCCTGAACTGGCTGCTCAAGGTAGTACTCGGTGAATTCGCGACATCGCCCTTCGCTATCGAAACGCATCACGAAGCAGTTGTGGTACGTGCGGACAATCGGCCCGTCGGGCCGATCGCGATAGCTGGAGGTGCCTGTCGCGACAACGATGTCGTCGTCGACGGCGACCGGTGCGTAACGGGCCGAGTACGTGCCGGGCGCATCACGGGTCGAGGCCTCGTCCGAGTCGAACTCACCCAACCAGGACGCGATCACCGCATCTCGGCCGACAATCGGATCGTCGTAGGGGTGGTATCGGTAGGCGATGTCCTCGGCGAAGAGGCCCCTGATGTCATCTTTGTCGTAGGACAGCCACGCCGCGACGTAGTTGTCGAGCCAGGTCTGTGTGCTAGGACGGTCCACGCTGTCACCCTAATTCGCCTGCGTTTCCGGCCAGCACAAATCTTCGGCACGGTCGTGGCCGGGATGCCAAGATGCATCGAGTGATCACTCCCGCTTCAGGTCAGCGTGTGCAGTGGCAGGAGCTGCCGGAACGGCTGAAGGATTGGGTCGGCGATGTGCTGGGCGGGCCGATTGTCACGGCAGACTCTCAGATCGGTGGATTCTCGCCTGGCACAGCAGACCGGGTTCAGACTGCATCGGGTGACCGGGCCTTTGTGAAGGCTGCGAGCTCGGCTCAGAATGAGTTCACTCCCAGGTTGCACCGTCAGGAAGCTCATGTGGTGGCGCATCTGCCGCGAACCCGGTACACCCCTAGCTTGATTGCGGTCTACGACGACGGTGATTGGGTTGCCATGGTCTTGGAAGACATCGATGGCCGCCCGCCCAGTCTGCCGTGGCGACTCGACGAGCTCGACGCAGTCATGACGGCTCTCGATGAGCTTGCCCACCTGCTGACACCGTCCCCGCTGCACCACTTGGACTCGATGGTCGACGCGTACGCCGAAACCTTCGCCGGATGGGAACGCATTCGCAGCAACCCACCTCCGGTTCTCGACGACTGGGTGCGCGCACGACTGGACGATCTGGTGGAGATGGCGACACGAGGGCTGGCGGCGCTCGCCGGCTCGACCCTGGTGCACGGTGATGTCCGGGCCGACAACCTACTGATTCAGCGGGACGGGTCGGTTTTTGTCGTGGACTGGCCTTGGGCGAGCAACGGGGCGTCCTGGGTCGACCGGCTGTTCCTGCTCGTCAACGTCGACCTGTACGGAGGCCACGATCCCGATCGGTGGATCGCGCAGCACCTGAGGGATGCCGTCACTCCGGCAGAGATCACCTGCGTCATCGCCGGATTGTGCGGATATTTCACCGACATCGCACGCCAGCCACCAGCTCGCGGGCTACCCACCGTGCGGGCGTTCCAGGCAGATCAGGCCTACTCGACCCTCGCCTGGCTGCGTCGACGCATTGCGACCTAACCAGGTTTGGAATGATCGAAAAGATCACGGAGTTGTCGCCTGCATGAAGTCTGTCGTCTACTCCCGCACGGGTGACCCGTCAGTCCTTCAGCTTGTGGATCGTCAGGTGACTGAACCAGGGCCTGGGGAGGTTCGTGTCCGCATCGTCGTTTCCGGTGTCAACCCGACCGACTGGAAGTTCCGTCTGGGCTCGGGTGCGGCTGCGGCGCCGCCCTTCCCGGAGGTAACGCCGAACCAAGACGGCGCGGGCGTGGTTGACGCAGTTGGGGAGGGTGTCGAAAAGCTTGCGGTGGGTGATCGGGTCTGGGTGTATCTCGCCGGCCACCAGCGGCCGACGGGCACGGCGCAGGAGTACACGATCCTGCCCGCGGACCGCGTGGTGCGCCTTCCAGCAGGCACCAGCTTCGACATTGGCGCCAGTCTCGGTGTTCCGGCGATGACTGCTCACCGGGCCCTGACCGTGTCAGAGGATGGACCTGAACGGCTGCATCCCGGCGCGCTCGCCGGCAAGGTTGTGCTGGTCGCTGGAGGTGCGGGTGCGGTGGGTCACGCCGCCATCCAGTTGGCGCGTTGGGCTGGTGGCACCGTGATCGCAACCGTCTCCGGTCCTGAAAAGGCGGCTCTGGCGACGGCTGCCGGCGCGCACCATGTCGTCAACTACCGCGACGAGGATGCCGCAGGTGCCATCAGAGAGGTCGCGCCTGACGGTGTCGATCTCATAGTCGAGGTTGCGATCGCGGCCAACGCTCAGCTCAACATCGATGTCGCCAAGCCACGCGCATCTATCGCCATCTACGCCAACGACGGCGGCGGGGAGCTCACCCTCGATGTCAGGCAGAACATGATCAAGAATCTGCGCTACCAATTCGTACTGCTCTACACCGTGGGTGATGCGGCCTTGAGAGCGGCCGTGGAAGACATCACGTTTGCTCTAGATGAAGGAGTACTGCCGGTCGGCGAAGATGCGGGCTTGCCGCTGCATCGATTCTCGCTCGCAGAGACATCTGACGCACATCAAGCCGTCCAGGACGGCGCAGTCGGGAAGGTACTCATCGACGTTGGATCGAGCTGAGTTAGGAGTCGAGACAACACCCAGCTGGGTTGGGATCTGCTCCTGGCTCACGAACGGGCCGGTTCGTAGGTCGTGATGATCACGCCTTTTGGCGTAACCACACTGTCGACAAGTTTCAAAGTCTTCGTCTGGTCCGCGGTCATCGAAGAGGCGGTGACCCTGACCAAGCACGAGGGAGTGGATGAGCAGCACATACCGGTCAATGAGCTCGCCGCAAACCGCATCGTTCCCGAGGAGGACATACCCTCGGCCATCCGCTGGGCCATGACCTCGTCGTTGTACGGCACTGCCCATCCGCCCCGATCGAAGCCGCCGCGGGTGTCCTCATCAGATCTGCCCGGAGCCTGGATCACTCCGTCCATTGAGATACTCAGAATGGCTGAAATTGTGCGCACACTTCCTCCTTTGTCCTCGCGGCGGATTCCCAGCAGGATAGGCAGGCAGCTTGTCGGAGGTCATTGGCGGTACGGGGCCATGATCGGCCTCGGCCTGCGGCGCCGTTCCCTTCCTCTGACATACGTTCCCGCGGGAACGTGTCTCCGTGGTCCGGCCGTACCCGACTCATAATGAAACTCACCTGGGCGTCCGCTCCTTGCACTCTGCTTCCGTTGCAATGTGTGCATCGTGACCGGAACGCACGTGCACGTGGGTTTCGGAGTAGTGGTCGAGCCAGTCGAGCCGTACGCGCTAGTTGTGGTTAGTGGTAGGTGGGTTGAGGCTCGGTTGGTTGAGCTGGGACGACGTCGAGCTCGGGGGCGTTGAGGAGTGTGTCGATCGCTGCTTGCTCGGCGCCGATTCCGGCCCAGTGGGGATCGACGTCGCTGGCGAGGCACCAACTGTGGTCAGCCGGCCAGGCGAACGCAGGCGAGAGGTCAGCATATGCCGCGCCGCCCTCATAGATTTCATTCGAGCTGCCGAGGTCGGTCAGTGATCCATGGAACAGGAAGTACCGCCGGTTGGGGATTGTGACCATGGGCCCGTCCAGGACTGAGAGTCGGAAGTGGACGTCGGAATGGCCCTCCCAGACGCAGAAGTAGCAGTCCTCGGGTGTGGCGGTGAAACCTCGGAGATGGTCTAGTGCTCGTTGTGTTTGCTCCATATCAGTCGGGTGGTCGTAAGCAATGTTGACGTCTGCTTCCTTCTGACCGGGCTTCGTGGGGTCGGGGATGAAGCGCAGCCGGGCGTAGGCCGGGAAGTCTGGTGGGCCGAACCCGACTAGTTGCGTCCATGGGATGTTGGCTTGCACGATCCAAGCCGCTGCGGAGACGTCGTTGCAGTATTGGATCGTCACCTACGCATATCTACCAGCCATCCATTGACCCCGCGCTAACCTCAGGAACCCCGGAATTTGGCTATGTCGCTGACTTGAACAGTCAGTTAGACAATGTGTTTAGATTTACCATTCAGAGGTGACACACGCCAGGCGGACTCTCCCGCAGCGCATGCTCTCGATTGGTGAGCTGGCTTCGCGCACTGGGCTCACGCCGGCGGTGTTGCGCACCTGGGAGGCCAGGCACGGCTTCCCGGTGCCGGAGCGGGCCGCGAGCGGGCACCGCTGGTACCGGGAGAGCGACGTAGACCTCGTGCAGCGGGTCGTGCACCGCCAGCGCGCGGGCGTCCGCCTCGAGGCCGCGATCCGGGAAGTCACGGCGTCACAAAGTGCGCCCACGCTGTCGGTATTCGCGATGCTCCGCGGCGACCACCCGCACCTGGCTCCGCAACGACTGCGCAAGCCGACCCTGCTGGGGTTGAGTCGGGCCATCGAGGACGAGTACCTCGCATCCGCCGAGCCCGGCGTGGTCTGCGCGTCGTTCCAGCGGGAGCGCTTCTACCGCTCATCGAGGGCCCGCTGGTCGGAGCTCGCGCGCCGCTCGCGCTGGAGCATGGTGTTCGCGGACTTTCCGGACCTCTGCGACCCCGAGCCGGGGGAGCCGGCCCGGGTGCCGCTCTCGGGCGCGGCTCCAATGCGACGGGAGTGGGCTGTGATCGCCGAGACCTCGCGGCTGGGCGTCGTCCTAGCCGGGGGGGAGACGCCCGGCCAGGACGACGTATCCGACCGGCACCGCACCTTCGAGGTGGTGTGGACCATCGACCCCCGCGCGACCCGGCAGGCGCTGCGGACCTGCGCCGAGGTTGCC
>JAICEV010000150.1 GCA_025923975.1 Propionibacteriaceae bacterium | reverse complement strand
GACCGAGCTCTGACAGCCGCTCGCGCAGCGCGTCCAGATCCGGGGGCGGGGCGCCTCGCAGGGTGTACATCACCTCGTATTGGCCAGTCGTCTTCGGCCCCTCGAACTGCCGTCCAACCGGCTGTCGACTCCCGGCGCTCAGCGGCTGGGCGGGCGCTCCGCCGAGCACTTCCGCGAGCACATCGATCAGCAGGACGTAAGCCTGTGCGCCGGCATCCACCACGCCTGCGGTGGCCAGGACGTCGAGTTGCTCCGGCGTACGCGCCAAGGCCTCATGGGCGCGACGCTGTGCCGCCTGCGTGACAGCCAGAGCATCCTCAGGATGGCTGCCAGCCGCCTTTTGAGCCGCTGCGGCGGCCTCATCCGCAACCGTGAGGATCGTGCCGGAGACTGGACGGGCAACGGCGCGCCGTGCCGCGACGGCGGCGGATTTCAGCAGGGTGGCAATGAGGGTGCCTCGAGGCATCGATTGCAACGCAGGCAGGTCGTACTCCAGCGTCCGGCAGACGCTGACGAACATCTCCGCGACGATGGCTCCTGAGTTGCCGTGAGCACACAGAATCGCTGCCTGAACGGCAGCATCCAGGCTGGCTTGCTCAAGGTTGGGGACTGCTTGAGAGATGCCCGTCATGGTCAGCTTCAGATTCGACCCGGTGTCGGCGTCGGGCACCGGAAAGACATTGATCGCATTCAACGCGTCGGCTGAACCACCGATGACGCTGGTCGCCCGGCGCAGCCAACCATCGTAGGCCTCCCAGAGCGTCAGCGCCTGCTCGCCGAGCCTGGCTGACACGCCCCCAACCCTAACCGGCAGTGATTGGCCTGCGCTGGTATCTGTCGGGTACTCTTTTCCGGTTGTCCACATCGGACATCGACACCTGTCTTGATCTCAATTTGGGGAGCGAACTCCAGTGGCTGCGGTATGTGACGTGTGCGGCAAGAGGCCCGGATTCGGCCACAACGTGCCCTGGTCGAAGAAGAAGACCAACCGGCGCTGGAACCCGAATATCCAACGAGTACGCGCCATCGTGGCAGGCAGCCCCAAGCGGCTCAACGTCTGCACGTCCTGCATCAAGGCCGGCAAGGTCACCCGCTGACCTGACCGCCTTCAGGCTTGGATGACCACCGGGATGATCATCGGTCGGCGGCGGTGGGTGTCGCTTACCCATCTGCCGAGCTGTCTTCTGATTACCTGCTGAAGCCGGTGGGAGTCGTCCACCCCCTCCCGTAGTGCCTCCTCGAGTGCAGACACGATGAGCGGACGCACATCGTCGAACACCGAGTCATCTTCCACGAAGCCGCGAGCATGGATGTCCGGACCGCTGACGATCGTTGAGGCGTGGGTGTTGACCACCGCGACCACCGAAATGAAACCTTCTTCGCCGAGAATGCGCCGGTCGCTCAGCGACAGCTCGGAGATATCACCGATCGTGGTGCCGTCGACGAAGATGTAGCCGGCGTCGACCTTGCCGACGATCCTGGCCCTGCCCCGCTCGAGGTCGACGACCATGCCGTCCTCGGCGATGATGGTGCGCTCCCTCGGAACACCCGTCGCCACTGCCAGGTCGCCGTTGGCAGTCAGGTGGCGTACCTCGCCGTGCACTGGCATAACGTTGCGCGGCTGGATGAGGTTGTAGCAGTAGAGCAGCTCCCCCGCGCTGGCGTGTCCGGACACATGGACGAGCGCATTACCCCGGTGCACGACGTGGGCACCGAGCCGGGTCAGACCGTTGATCACCCGATAGACCGCGCTCTCGTTGCCCGGGATCATCGAGCTGGCGAGCACCACAGTGTCGCCGCTCTTCAGCTCAATCACCGGATGTTCACGGTTGGCCATCCGGGAGAGCGCGGACAGCGGCTCGCCTTGGGATCCGGTAGAGATGATCACTACGTCCTCGGGCGGGTAATTGTCGATCTCGCGCTGCTCGATCAAGGTGTTAGCAGGAACCCTCAGGTAGCCCAGATCACGAGCAACGCTCATATTGCGCACCATCGAGCGACCGACGTAGACCACCTTGCGCCGATGGGCGACTGCCGCGTCGAGCACTTGCTGCACGCGGTGTACGTGGGAGGCGAAGCAGGCCACGATCACTCGCTGCCGGCTGCTGCTTACCACTCGCTCAAGCGCCGGACCGATGTCTCGCTCGGGTGTGGTGAAGCCGGGCACTTCAGCGTTGGTGGAATCGACCATGAACAAGTCGACCCCCTCCTCACCGAGTCGAGCGAAGGCGCGCAAGTCGGTGATCCGGCGGTCCAGTGGCAACTGATCCAGCTTGAAGTCACCGGTATGCAAGATGAGGCCAGCGGGGGTACGTAGGGCGACGGCCAGGGAATCTGGGATCGAATGGTTCACGGCGATGAACTCGCATTCGAACTTGCCGATGTTCATCCGGTCACCGTCGGTGACGACGCGTTGCGTGACGTTCCTCAGGCGGTGCTCCCGTAGCTTCTCGGCCAGCAGCGCCAGCGTCAGCTTTGATCCGATGAGGGGGATATCGGGTCGCTGTCGCAGCAGGTACGGCACTGCGCCGATGTGGTCCTCGTGGCCGTGGGTGAGCACTAGGCCGACGACATCCACCAGGCGCTCCCCGATGGCGTCGAAGCCCGGCAAGATCAGGTCGACGCCCGGATGATCATCTTCCGGAAACAGCACTCCGCAATCGATCAGCAGCAGCTGGCCGTCGAACTCCACCACGGCCATGTTGCGACCGACATCGCCCAGACCACCCAACGAGACGATGCGCATCGCGTTCGGCGCCAGCAAGGGCGGGATCTGCAAGCTACCGGCGGCCACGGGAGGAAGGGTACAGCCAGATAGCATCGCGCCCGTGAGTTCATCTTCCGCTGGACCTATCGCTGACTCGGTGCGCCTTGCCTGGCCAGCCGAGGCATCGAGCATTGCCGAGCTGCAACGACGGTCCTGGGCCGTCCAATGGCCGGCAGACCTCGCCGAGTTGATGCTCACTTCGGCCTCATTGTCGGAGATGACCGACTCTTGGCGTTCGGCAATTGAGCGACCTCCGCAAGCAGCATTTCGGGTTCTGGTCGCGACCGACGGCAAGCGCGTCGTGGGATTCGCTACCACCATGCCTTGCCAGGATGACGACGCCGACCCAGGCATGGACGGCGCGATCGATCAGTTCGTGGTAGATCCTGCCGCCCAACATCGGGGCCACGGCTCGCGACTGCTGAACGCGTGCGCGGACACGCTGCGTGCCGATGGATATGGCCGTGCCTACTGCTGGGTGAACGCAAAAGACGACGCTTTCCGGCGGTTTCTCACCGCTGCTGGTTGGGCTGCGGATGGGGCTACCCGCGAGATCGGCCCAGAGAATGAGTCGGTACGCCTGAAACAGGTGCGGCTCCATACAGACCTCGCGACAGACCGCTGAGGTCGGTGCCCTACGACGGGACCGTGAGGTTGTCACCTGCCAGGTCGACATGCACGCCGGCATCAGCGGCCACGACCTTAGTAACAGTCAAACCGAGTGGCATCGGTTTCAGCGGGATTGGTTTGAGCAGGGCTGCCAGTAAGGCCTGGGCGGTGAAGTCAGGCAGATTCACTCCTTGAACAGCGATCCTGGCGTCGCTCAGCGTCATCGTTTGTTCCTTGGGGTTCAGCCGCGGCAAGCCGCTGATCACCGCCTCCACCTCCCGACCAACGACGGTGGTATGGACCACAATCTCCACCCGTCCTTCGCCGCCGAACGACAGTGGTGTCCCGGCTACCGCGGAGAGTTTGGCGTAGTCGATCCGGGCGGTGCCCTCGGTGTGGGAGATCTGCATCGTCTTGAACCAGTCGTTGGTCACGACGTCGCTCATCACCAGGTCGGCATGCGCCAAGATCAGCGGCGCGTTGCTTGTTTCGCCGAGCTGATCGCCCACGACGTGTATCTTGCCGACGGACCCGGCTGCGATCTGGGTCAGAAACGGGAAACCCTCGATGTTGACCTGTGGTGGCTGGGGTGTTCCCAAGTGGGCCTCCAACTCCGTCGCAACCCGCCGCTCAGCGCGACGGTCGGCGTACCGATCGGCAACGTAGAGCCCTGTGCAGAGCAACACCACACTGGCGATGATGATCAGTACGCTGACCAGCGGCGAGCCCCGTAGGCGGCTGGTCCACGATCGGTTCACGTCATCAGATCCCAAGAATGGGCTCGATTCCAACGGTCAGACCTGGCCTGCTGCTGATGGTACGGACTGCTGCGAGCACACCTGGCATGAACGACACCCGGTCGAGCGAGTCATGTCGAATAGTCAACGTCTCGCCCTCGGCACCGAAAAGCACCTCCTGATGGGCGACCAAACCTCGGAGCCGGACAGCATGGACTCGGATTCCGTCAACCTGGGCACCTCGAGCGCCAGGCAGCTCCTGGACAGTTGCGTCGGGCGGTGTGTCGAGATCAGCTGCTTCACGTGCAGCGGCAATCCTGCGTGCCGTATTGGCAGCGGTGCCCGAGGGAGCATCGGCCTTGCCAGCGTGATGCAGCTCGATAATCTCGACGCTCTCATAGAAGGCGGCCGCCTGCTCTGCGAAACGCATCATCAACACCGCTCCGATAGAGAAGTTGGGAGCGACCAGGACGCCGACATCGGCATGATCGGCAAGGGCTCTACGTAGCCGATTCAACTGCTCATCTGCGAATCCGGTGGTGCCGACGACGGCGTGGATGCCATGGTCGATGCACCAGCATAGGTTGTCCATCACCGCGTCCGGATGAGTGAAGTCGACAATCACCTGTGCGGCTTCGGCAGGCGCGCGGTCATCCCCAAGATCGACCGCCGCAACCAGCTCCAAGTCCTCGGCCGATTCCACGGCCCGGCAGACTTCGCCACCCATCCGTCCACGGGCTCCGAAGACGCCCACCCGTGTCATCACAACTCGGTTCTACCACCCGGAGAGGAGTGACTCGATTTGCCGAGCCGACACCCGGGCTCCCGCGATGGCTAGCGTCGGAGGATGAGTGAAAAGCACCTCCGCCTCGGCGCGTACCTGGTCGGTGGTCACCTGATCAAAACGGCGCAGCAGCTCGTCGAGGGTCCGCTCGTCGCCGAGGATGGCGTTCACGCCAAGACGGCCCATCCGGCTACCTGGGCCTTCGTACGAGAGCGCGGTTTGCCCCCGCATCTGACCCTTGGCTCGGGCTAGCTCCTCCTCGGTAACGCCGTCGGCAGCCACGTCGGCGAGCGTTGCCCGCACTAGGTCCAGAATCTGCCTCAGTTTGCCAGGTGCACACTGCCATTCCACGCTCCATAGGCCGGCGTCGGAATAAGCCGTCTCGCCCGCATCGATGCCGTAACTCAGTCCGCGCCGCTCCCGTACTTCGACAAACAGCCGAGACGCCATCCCGCCGCCAATGATCAGCGAGAGCAGGCCAAGCGGGAATCGCCGTGCATCGAAGACGCCAGGGCTGGGGAACGCCAGCACCGCACTGCATTGCTCGAGCGGCAACCGGTGCATGAGCAGCCCCCCGCGACGGTTGATGGTGCTGGCTGCGGTTCGTGTTGCAGCAGCCAGTGACGGCCGTGCATCAAGAGCGCTCAGTCGCTCGACGAGCCGGTCGTGGTCGACCTTGCCCGCCGCGGCGACAACCAGGCAACCAGGCTGATAGTGACGCCTCCAGTGATGCACGATCTGTCGCTGAGTCAACGCGATCACAGCGGCAGCCGACCCGATGACCGGACGCCCCAGTCCCGACTTGCCGAAGATCTGGGCCGCGACTGCTTCAGCCGCGATCTCGGCCGGGTCGTCCGCGTGCATGGAGATCTCGTCCAAGATCACCGCGCGCTCGGCGTCCACATCCTGTGATGTGATCTCTGAGTGAGTGATCATGTCGGTGAGCACGTCGAGGGCTAGCTCAGCGTCACTGTGCAGCACACGAGCGTAGAAGCAGGTGTGCTCCTTGGCGGTGTACGCATTGAGCTCGCCGCCGACGGCCTCGATCGCGGCCGAGATCTGCTCCGCGGTGCGGCTCGGAGTTCCCTTGAAGAGCAGGTGCTCCAAGAAGTGCGAGGCGCCATGCAAGCTTGGCGTCTCGTGCCGCGAACCGACCGCGACGAAGACACCCAAGGAGTAGGTGCTGGTGGACCGGATGTCCTCGGTGACGACCTGGAGACCGCTTCGCAGCACCGTGCGGCGGACGGCGCCATCCAGTTGGGGAAGGCGCCGTCCAGGACGGCTGCGCGGAATGACAGGCATCGGCGCTGGCACGACGGCTAGGCCGACACCGTCTCCTCAGCTACGGGAATCAACGACAGCTTGCCGCGATCGTCGACCTCGTTGATCTCCACTTGAATCTTCTGTCCGACGCTCAGCACGTCCTCAACATTCTCGACTCGCTGCCCTCCAGCGAGTGGGCGCATCTTCGAGATATGCAAGAGGCCGTCCTTACCCGGCAGCAACGCGACAAAGGCGCCGAAGGCGGTGATCTTGACAACCGTGCCGAGGTAGCGCTCGCCCTTCTCCGGGTTGGTCGGGTTGGCAATGGCGTTGATCATGGTCCGTGCCGCCTCAGCCTTGTCACCCTGATCCGCGCCTACATAGATCGTCCCGTCGTCCTCGATGGTGATCTCTGCGCCGGTGTCGTCCTGGATCTGGTTGATCACCTTGCCCTTCGGGCCGATGACCTCCCCGATCTTGTCGACGGGGATCTTCATGGTGATGATCCGCGGGGCGTAGATGCTCATCTCGTCGGGACCGTCGATAGCCTCACGCATCACGTCAAGCAGGGTGTTCCGAGCGTCCTTTGCCTGATTCAGTGCATCTGCCAGCACCGAGGCGGGAACCCCATCGAGCTTGGTGTCCAGCTGCAGTGCGGTGATGAAATCCCGGGTGCCCGCAACCTTGAAGTCCATGTCGCCGTACGCGTCCTCGGCACCGAGGATGTCAGTCAGCGCCACATAGCGGGTCTCACTATCCACCGTGTCAGAAACCAGGCCCATTGCAATGCCGGCAACCGGTGCGCGCAGCGGCACGCCCGCGTTGAGCAGTGCCAGCGTTGAGGCACACACCGATCCCATCGAGGTGGACCCGTTGGACCCGAGGGCCTCGGAAACCTGGCGAATCGCGTACGGGAACTCCTCACGAGTCGGCAATACCGGTACCAAGGCTCGCTCGGCCAGTGCACCGTGACCGACCTCGCGGCGCTTGGGCGATCCAACTCGTCCGGTCTCACCAGTGGAGTAAGGCGGGAAGTTGTAGTTGTGCATGTAGCGCTTCGTCGTTTCCGGGGCCAGCGTGTCGAGCTTCTGCTCCATGCCCAGCATGTTCAGCGTCGATACACCCAAAATCTGCGTCTCGCCGCGTTGGAAGAGCGCCGACCCGTGCACCCGCGGCACCACGCCGACCTCGCACGACAAGGTGCGAATGTCAGTCACGCCACGGCCGTCGATGCGGACCTTATCGGTCAAGATCCGCTGCCTGACCATTTTCTTGGTGAGAGCTCGGTAGGCGCCGATGATTTCTTTTTCCCGACCCTCAAACTGCGGCGCCAGACGCTCAATGATCTTGCTCTTGAGCTCATCGGCAGACTGCTCGCGGGTGTGCTTGTCGGCGATCGACATGACCTCACTGAGTTCCACCGTTGCGGTGTCGGCGACGGCTGCGTAGACGTCATCGGTGTAGTCAACGAAGATCGGGAAGTCGGCGACCGGCTTGGTGAATCTCGCTGCCAGCTCGGTCTGGGCGTCACACAACACTCGAATGAACGGCTTCGCCGCCTCGAGGCCGGCTGCTACCACCTCCTCGGTCGGGGCGGTGTCGCCTGCCTTCACGAGGTGCCAGGTGTGTTCTGTGGATTCTGCTTCAACCATGGAAATGGCCACGTCGCCGACGTCGGTTACTCGTCCGGCGACCACCATGTCGAAAGTGGCCTTTTCAAGTTGATCAACGTCGGGGAAGCCGATCCAGCGGTCCCCGACCAGTGCCACCCGTACCCCGCCAATCGGGCCGCTGAAGGG
>JAICEV010000149.1 GCA_025923975.1 Propionibacteriaceae bacterium | reverse complement strand
GGCGAGAAGCATGACCGGCTCACCGTTCACGACTACCTCTGGCGGTGGGACACCGACTGGTTCTGGTGTTCGCGGGCGTTCGGCGCGCAGGACCCGCGCATGCGCCGGCTCTGGCCGCGGCGTTACCGGCGCAGCAGCTTCTACTGGAGGCTCATCAGCTACGACCAGCGGTTCAACATCGCCGACCGCCTCGAAAAGCGCCACGGCCGTCCGCCACGCGAGCGCGTCGTCCAAGACGTCGAGCTGCCGATCGAACGCACCGTCGAGTTCCTGGACTGGTTCTTGGACAACGTGCCCATCGAACCGCTCTGGCTGTGCCCCCTGCGTCTGCGCGACGACAACGAGTGGCCGCTATATCCCCTCCGCCCGCGCCACACCTACGTCAACGTCGGCTTCTGGTCGTCGGTGCCGGTCGGGCTCGACTGGCCATCCGAGAAAGGCCACACCAACAGACTGATCGAGCGCGCGGTCAGCGAGATGGACGGACACAAGTCGCTGTATTCCGACGCGTTCTACTCCCCCGATAAGTTTGATGAGCTCTACGGCGGTGAAACATACAAGACGGCCAAGAAAACCTACGATCCCGACTCACGTCTGCTGGACCTGTATGCGAAGGCGGTGCAACGACGATGACCACATTCAGGGTGGACACAGCACAGGCGGCGCGGGCCCGGAAGCTCACACTGGCCGAGATCCTCGAGATCTTCGCCGCCGGCCAACTGCCGCTCAAATTCTCGGCGTACGACGGGAGTACCGCAGGACCCGACGATGCCGAGCTCGGGTTGGACCTGTTGACCCCGCGCGGCACCACATATCTGGCTACCGCACCCGGTGATCTGGGGCTGGCCCGCGCGTACGTCTCCGGCGACCTCGAACTGCACGGTGTGCACCCGGGGGATCCCTACGAGTTGCTCAAGGCGCTGGCCGAGAAGATGGACTTCAGGCGGCCGCCGGCGCGCATGCTCGCCAACATCGTCCGGTCGATCGGGTTCGAGCACCTCAAGCCCATCGCACCGCCGCCGCTGGAGGCGCTGCCCCGCTGGCGCCGCATCGCTAAAGGTTTGCGCCACAGCCGAACCCGTGACGCGGAGGCCATCCACCACCACTACGACGTGTCCAACACGTTCTATGAGTGGGTTCTTGGCCCGTCGATGACCTACACGTGCGCCTGCTACTCGCACCCCGAGGCGACGCTGGAGGAGGCGCAGCAGAACAAGCACCGGCTGGTGTTCGAGAAGCTACGCCTGAAGCCGGGCGACCGGCTGCTCGACGTCGGTTGCGGCTGGGGCGGCATGGTCCGCTACGCAGCCCGGCACGGGGTGAAGGCCATCGGCGTCACGCTCTCCAAGGAGCAGGCGGTGTGGGGGCGGAACAAGATCGCCGACGAAGGCTTGGCCGACCTGGCCGAAGTCCGCCACGGCGACTACCGTGACGTGCCTCAGTCCGGCTTCGACGCGGTGTCCTCGATCGGACTCACCGAACACATCGGCGTCGCCAACTACCCCGCCTACTTCCGCTTCCTGAAGTCCAGGTTGCGCCCCGGCGCGCTGCTGCTCAACCACTGCATCACCCGCCCGAACAACCGGACCGGGCCGTCGGCGGGTGGATTCATCGACCGCTACGTCTTCCCGGACGGCGAGCTGACCGGCTCCGGCCGCATCATCACCGAGGCCCAGGATGTCGGTCTGGAGGTGGTGCACGAAGAGAACTTGCGCCACCACTACGCACTTACGCTGCGCGACTGGTGCCGCAACCTCGTCGACCACTGGGACGAAGCAGTCGAAGAGGTCGGGCTGCCGACCGCCAAGGTGTGGGGCCTTTACATGGCCGGGTCACGGCTGGGCTTCGAGATGAATGTCGTTCAGCTTCACCAAGTCTTGGCGGTCAAGCTCGACTCCCACCGAGGCGATCGCGGTATTCCGCTGAGGCCGTGGTGGACGCCCTAGGGCGAGCTACCGGTCTGCAGCTCTCACTCGCGGTAAGCCGCGTCTTCGCCGCAGGCGCTGGATGCGTCGCGGTGCAGCAGCTGAACGTCTTCAGCGCCAACGAAGATGCGCTAGCGCGCTGCGAGGCCCATGACCTCGCCGTACTCGCCCGTAGCCCGCTCGCGATGGGGTTCCTGTCCGGCAAGTACCGCTCGTGCGACCAGCCCTTGCCCCCGGCGATGTCCGCCGCGCAACGCCATATTGGGACTACTTGCCGACCCCTACCGGCCCCCTCGACAGTGGCAGCCGTGTGCGGAAGGGGAACCTCTTTTAGACATTCGGCGCTGTGTCCGTGAACCCTCCGTGGCTGCATCCGTGTTTCTTGCATGCCGTCGGTCTCAGTGTCCTGGCGAAAGTACTTCGGGAGATGCGGGGGGCAACTTTCCTCACGCGTCCCAGTTGAGGACCGGTCACCGGACGCGGGTGTGACCTTTCTCGGTTGCGTCCGAGGTCGCCGCCTGCCGCGCCAAGTAGTCATACCCGGGCGCCCGAGTACCGAAGATGAATCAGCACAAAAGTGCCGATCCGGCTGACCCACCGACACGCGTCTCGGCCAGGTTGACTTCACCCTCCGATTGGAGCCGAGTGCCACGATCATCTTCGGGTCATGAGGTACGCAGCCCAGCCCCGGGGCCAGGTTTTGAGGCCGGTCTCGCCGGCAACCTGCGTGATATCGAAGGCGCTGCTGAACCAACGTTCGACTTCACCCGGCTGCAGTGCGATGCCAGTGACGGGCGCTATTGCCGACGCAAGCCGTTCCCATGTCTTGACTTCCCACTCAAAGCACTAAAACAAGAACTTCGAGCCAGGTTTTGCCAGCGGCGTCACTCGATCGATGTAGGCAGCGCGCTGCCGCATGCTCAAGTCGTCGAATGTGCCGTAGTCCACCAAGATGTCGAATGTGCCGCTCACTGTGGCGAGTGTTGTGATGTCGTCAATCACGAAGTCAACATCAACACCTGCGTCGCTCGCCTTGGCCCTTGCCTTGGCAATGGCTGAAGGCGCAAAATCCACTGCGGTGACCTGAAAACCGTGCTCAGCGAGGAAGATCGCGATGTCCCCTTCGCCGCAACCCAGGTCAATCGCCCGGCCCGGCAGCAGGTCACCTGTTTGGACCATCTCGACCAGCGTCGATCGAGCGTGCCCGACCCATGGAGGAGTTCCGACTCGGTACCACAAGTCGTAAGAGGCTTTCATCGATGATCTCCTTTTGCTTGGTGGGCGAGGAAGCCGGCGACCTGTCGGCGCGCCCATGTCGGTTGGCGAGGGAGTCGGTCAAAAGGCCCAGTCGATTCGACCGCCTGCTCACTCTCAGCCAGGCTGGAATGTTGCGAGCACGGCATCGAGTGCCGCCTGGTCTGGGCCGACAAACGGGTTAGCCTGCGGCGCCAGCAACACGGTTTCGTAGAGCCGGTCGTCCGGCTGCTGCACAGGCGGCAGATGGGTGCTGAAGATCGCGGAGGCTGCCATGGCGCGGAGTGGGTCGACCGTGGCACGGAACCTTCCTGGGTCGACCTGGTGCACCCAGGGGCTATCGACCGATGCCCACAGCAGCTGAAGGTCGCGTATCTGGTCGCCGACCGCACGTACGTCGGCGGATGTAGCCAGCTCCTCCGACGGCATCGGTGCTCCGAAGCAGTCCGAGCTGAACAGCATTCCGGTCCGGTCGTCGAGGAACCCGGTCGTCGAGGGACTGTCGAACAGCGGTGGGCGGAAGCAGTGCAGTCGGCGGTCACCGACATCGAGGGCCTGGCCCGGGTTGAGCAGGAAGACCCGATTGAGGGGGACCGTCCACTCGGTGGACATGATTCCCATGCCGAGAAAGGTGGTCACCAGCCGGGCTGGCAGGGCGGTCCTAGAGCGTCTCGGACTGCTACCCGATGTGGAGGCTGTGAGCGCGCGGATTGACAGGATGGAGATTCGAAGCGTTACCGGCCGGAGGCTGCTGACCGCCGGGATGCCTGATCTGGGCGCCGGGCTTGATCACGGGATCGCGGTCCGTCGTACCGAGCTTCACCGGCTTTTGCTTGAGGCCGTCGCCGGCGTGGCCTCCATCGACAGACGATTTGGGTGCGCCGCGGTGAGCGCCGACCCGAGCGGAGCAGTGACGATCACCTCCATCACCGAGAACGGCCAAGACTTAGGCTCGATGGCCTGCGGGCCGACGTCATCGTGGGTGCAGACGGAGTCAATTCGGCCGTGCGCAGCACAGGTGGCTTCAAGAGCCGCGTCATCGGGGAGCAGCTATGTACGCACGATCGTGAGGGGTCGGGCCAGCCCGTGGTTCGAGGAGTACTGGACCCCGCTGGGATCCTTCGGCCAGGCACCGCTTGATGGCGACCTGATCTACTTTTGGGCTGCAGCCCATGTGGCCGGGGCGGCTGACGCGGTAGCTCGACACGACCTTGGGGCATTCCGCCAAGAGTGGCGGCGGGTACTTCCCGGCGCAGCAGACCTGTTGGAGCGGGTGTCGTCATTCGACGACGTGCTGGTCAATACCGTCCGCCGGGTGGACTGTCGGCGCTGGTTTTCCGGCCGGCTGGTTTTGCTCGGCGATGCAGCCCATGCCATGGCCCCGAACCTGGGCCAGGGAGCGAATAGCGCCCTGGTCGACGCCGTGGTCCTAGCCGTGGAACTCGCCGGGCACCATCGGTGACGGATGCCCTGGTGGGGTACGACAAGCGGCGGCGTCCACTCGCCCGACGGGTGCAGAAGGGGGCGGCGATGCTCCAGCGCCTGTGTGGCATGGAGCGAGTCACGGCTGTGCGCGTAAGGGATGCACTGCTGGCGGAATTGACCCGGTTCCCGCGGCTCAGTGAGGAGGGCATCCGTCGGGCCCTGGCCGCCGACGTCCGAACTGTCAGATCGGCATCCCTGCTCGGCGACACCCGCTGAGCCGATCGCGAAAGAAGTCATTCAGGTCGACGACGGTCGCTCCGGTAGCCGCCCTTGAGGGGTGGGAAGCGTCCAGGAGCAGCACCCCAACGAGATCTCGAAGGCTGGTGATCAGCCTTGGGTATCCAGCCCATTGCGTTCGAGCGCTGCTCGGATCTGGCTGAGCCACTCTGTGCCGAGCTGGCGCCCGTTTGGGAGTTGGTCGCCTCGGTCCCAGCGCCACGCTGTGATCATCGCCAGCACGAGGATCCGGCACTCGCGCAGCAAGTCTTGATTGACACCCGGATAGTGCTCGCTGACTTCTTCGGGCGCATGGGCAAGGTCGAATTCCACAGGCCCACGACAACACGTCTCGAGGTCGATGAACAGCAGCCCGTTCTTCGTGGTGAGTACGTTGCCCGGGTGCGGCTCGCCGTGCAGCAACTGCACGACACCGCCGCGCTCGCCGATCCCTCGTCTCAGACTTCGTAACGTGTCGCCGAGCAGCTCCCGGTCCGCGTCGGCGAGCGCCGGCGTGTCGTCGCGGCTCGCCACCAGCTGTTGCGCCTGATCGACTCGATCCGTGAAGTGCGGTGTCGCGACATCGAGCTTGCGCATGCCGGCATGAAGCTGCGCAAGCGCAGTGGCGTAGTCGGCTGGTGAGATTTCTCGAGATCTCACGGACTCGTAGTAGGTCCACAGCGTGACCACGAAGCCATCCCGCTCATAGACGCGTGGCTCCACCCGAGGCTCAAGAGCAGCCACAGGACATCCGGATTCGAAGAGCTGCTGAGCAAGCTCGAGTTCGAACTGTGCGACCTGATGCGGTACGGGGGCCACGCGGGCCACGACGTCACAAGGCAGCAGACGCAGGGTGAGCTTGTTCGAGTCATGAAGAACGAACGCCTCATCGGCTGTCAAGCCAAGTGATGAGGCCGTCGACTTGGCCGCAGCCACCGCACGGGGGACCTCTGACTCCTGCATCGTCGCGCCGACCCTCTCCCTGCAACGCTGCCTGGCATTCCAAGTGGTGCAGCACCGAACAAACCAAGCCCCGCATCTTGTTCATTCTCGAGAATGCAAGGCTTTGCCGTCATACCCTTTGCGTGCAATATCGATAACTGCTGCTGCTACGTAGCCATCGTGGAAGGTGGGATATCCCGCGTACCCTTCTCCCTTCACGTCTGCCACAAACTCCCGGAAGAATTGATTCCAACAACGCTGCAAAGGATTAGAGGCCTGCGGCAATCCAGAGGTGATCGCCTCCGCAATCGGCACTTCCTCCCACCCCTGCTGGCTCACCATCAAGCGCTGAATGCGATCATCCTCAGCCCACACACCGCGCATAAAGACGGAACCAGTCTCGCCATGAAAGACTAGGAATTCCGGCTGTGGAGTTGATCCCAGGACCGATGCACGAAAGAGTGCATTGGCGAGATTGCCGTCGCCCAGTCGAATTTCGGCAGTGACGGTATAGGCCATATCCGCATTCGCAGCGCGCCATTCCTTGGCCTGCTCCGGATCCCACGTACCCGCCAAGGCAAAGAGTTGGCGAAAGTCGTGAATCGCAGGCCCAACCGGGGCTTGGTCGCTCAGTACGCGTGCTTCACCGGCGACAGCATGCATTGCGCCTTGCGTAACATAAAGCACCTGGGCCAGGTGATGCGTAAAGAGGTTGTTCAACATTCCGCCGCCGTGTTCGAGGCGGTGAACCCAACAGTACGGAAGTCTCCACATGGGTACGTTTAAGTGAGCGAACGATTCAATCTCGCGTATTCGCCCGATTACCCCGTCCGCCAGCAGCTGACGAGTTTGCTGGATAGTTGGAGCATAGCGGCCAGTCGCAGCATAGCCATGCTTCAGTCCCGTTCCCTCGACCGCCTGCCGCATCGCCTGGGCATCGGCAGCGTTCGTTGCCAAAGGCTTCTCACAGACCACGTGGCAGCCCAGTTCAGCGGCAAACTCCGCGATGCTGCGATGCGAGTCAGCAGGCGTGGCAATGCTGACAATCTCGGGTCGCAACTCCTCCAGCCCAGCCCGCCAGTCAAAGCCGACATCCGTGATCCCCAGCTGGGCGGCCCGTTGATAGGTCGGCTCCGGCGTACGCCCAAAGAGGGCAACCACTTCAACCCCTGCGTCACGCAGACCGATAATGTGGCCTTCCCCTGCCCAACCAGCGCCAATCACGACAGCACGCATCGTCATTGTTCCCACCTCTTGTATTTGACGGCCCGTTGTGATGCCTGTGGCTTTTGCAAGTTGGGACTTTCAGCCACGCCTCAGCTCGACCCCTGGAATGGGACCTTCTCCTGGCATTGCTGCACAACGGCTGGATATTACGCGTCAGGTCCCCGTACGCGGACCGATCATTGGGACGATCGCTCGGCTCGCCGCCATGAGGAGCAGGGTCCGCAAAACGCTTGCGGGAACTGCTTCAACGGCGCACCAATGATGGACCGCATCAGGAAGCAGGCGCAGCCACCGGCTCGTCTGCCTCAACCTTGATGGCCACTGCCCGGCTGACGCGCATGCCGGCCATCGTTGCGGTCCCGAAGAGCGCGAGGGCGGTGATGCCGTGCAGCCACCCCAGTCCGGCCACCGAATGGGAGAAGAGACCCAGCGCCACCTGGAGCACAGTCACCCCGAGCACGATCAGTGCCCACCTGATGCCACCCGGCACCTTGGCAAAGAACGAGCTGATCAAGAACAGCAGCGAAATAGCCGGGAGAACGAAGATGCCACCCATGGCATGCCACGAAAATCCCGTGTAGCCACCCAGCGCGGGCGTGAGTTCTGTGGACTGATCGAGCGTGCCGCCACCCTCGATCCACTTGATTAGGCCGAACATCCCGTACGCGATGGACCCAGCCTGCACCGCCACGCCGGCTGCGACGAGATACGCGAGAACCCGGTAGATCTGCTTCATTTGTGTACCTCTCAGCAATTACGGTTGCGGTCCGAGTGACGGACGACAGAGATCTGTAGCCAGATTCTGACACGCGGTGGTTACGCTTCCGCACAGGCTGGCCAAGTCGGCAACCCACTGGGCGTGGCACAGATGAGCAGCGACTCACCTCACATGATGTGCCGGAGCACGCCACCGGCC
>JAICEV010000148.1 GCA_025923975.1 Propionibacteriaceae bacterium | reverse complement strand
GTCAACAGCTGGGCATGAAAGCCGGCTCCATGTACCCGATCCTGATGCGACTGGCTGACCGAGGCATGCTCGAGACCACCTGGGACACCGAAGCCGAGCCTGGGCGCCCTCCCCGTCATCTCTACCGACTCACCGAAACCGGCCTGGCCATGGCTGCCCACCCCACAGCGGCTGCCAGATGGTGACGCCCCGATTGGCACCACTATTGGCACCAACCAGAGAGATGCCGTCGGCTGGCTCCTCCTAGTCGCCCCAGGCCTCATGATCCCGCTGGGCATTCTGGCCGCGGCCCTCGCCACCGTAGTGCTGCGCGCCATCCGACGAACCCAGCGGACTAGCTCCGACGAGGCCGCCGCTGGCAGCGCGGGCATCGGTAGGACGAGCGGTTCATGAAGGGCTCCCGCAGAATCGGCGTACCGCAGCGCGGGCAAGGTTTGCCTTCACGCCCGTAGACGGCCAGCGAGCGGCCGAAGTAGCCGCTGGATCCATTGATGTTGACATAGAGGGCGTCGAACGATGTGCCTCCGTCGGCTAGCGCGCTGCTCATTACCGTCGCCGCGGCTGTGATCACACTGACAGCCTGAGCTCGCGACATTGTTTTAGTCGGCCGGGCATAGTGCGTTCGAGCGACCCACAGCGCCTCGTCGGCATAGATGTTCCCGACCCCCGACACCAGCTGCTGATCCAATAGCGCCCGTTTGATGACGGTATTCCGTCGGCGCAATCGGGCAACGGTATCGGCCAGGTCGAACTCGGGATCGAAGGGATCACGACCAATGTGCGCGATCTCTGGCGGCAGCTCAGCACCCCCGGGCGAGAGCGAAAGACCACCGAACATGCGTTGGTCGATAAAGCGCAGCCCAGGCTCGCCGTCGGCGAAGGCGAAGATGATTCGGGTGTTGGGCACTAGTGACGCATCAGCGTCAGCGAGCCGAAACTGCCCACTCATGCCCAAATGAGCCAAGATGGCGTCGCCATCGGTGAAGGGCAACCACAGGTACTTGCCGCGCCGACGCGGCTCGGCAAACGTGCGTCCGGTCGTTTGCAGCTCGAAATCTGCCGGTCCGGTCAGGTGACGACGTACCGGCCGCGGATGAAGTACACGCACGCCAACAATCCGTCGTCCTGTGATGCTGTTGGCGAGGCCGCGGCGTACGACCTCGACCTCAGGGAGTTCCGGCACGGGTGGTGGGTTGGGTTAGCGGGCTACGACCGGCCCGGCCCCGCGGCTGCCCTTCAGCGCGGCAAAGGCCATGGCTGCGGCGTTCTGCTCGGCTTCTTTCTTGTTCCGACCAGCACCTGGTCCATAGCTGTGATCGTCGATATTGACCATCGCCTGGAACGTCTTGGCATGGTCAGGTCCAGACTCGACCACGTCGTAGACCGGTACGCCGAGGCCGCTCATCGAGGCAATTTCTTGAAGACTGGTCTTCCAGTCCAGGCCGGCGCCGCGGGTGGCTACTTCGGCCATCAAGGGGTCGAAGAGATGGTGCACGAAGCCTCTTGCGGCATCGACGCCATGCTGCAGGAAGACTGCGCCGATAACCGCCTCCATAGTGTCGGCGAGGATTGAGGATTTGTCGCGGCCTCCGGTGCTCTCTTCACCGCGGCCCAAGTGAATGACCGAACCTAGGTCGAGTTGGCGGGCAATGTCGGCCAGAGCGCGGGAGTTGACCACGGCGGCACGCAACTTGGCAAGCTGGCCCTCTGACAGATCCGGGTAGGTGACGAACAGATGCTCTGTCACGACCAGACCGAGCACCGAGTCGCCGAGAAACTCCAGGCGCTCGTTAGTGGGCAGTCCACCTTGTTCGTAGGCATATGACCGGTGTGTCAACGCGCGGTCCAGCAGCTCAGGATCAACACTCATCCCGAGCTCGCTCAGGAGGTCTCCAGCGGGTAGGCGAACAGCAGTCGCCTCTGACCGGATCAGGAGGAGAGGACCTGTCGACGTGCTCCGCGAGGTCCGTACTGCCCGCAGGACGGACACGCCACATGGGGCAGGTGCTTCTCGCGACAGGCTGGATTTGCGCAGGTCACCAAAGCAGGTACGGAAGCCTTCCATTGAGAACGGCGGTGTCGCGTGTTGCTTCGAGACATTCGCCTCTTGGGAACTGCCACGACTTCACTCCTTGTTCCTCCGGGCGCTTTGGCCCGGAAATTTCATTGCCCGTGGGGCAGTCTGTAACACATCGTAAGATTCGCCGTCTCCACCCTCAAGGCCGCGCAGGGCATCCCATCGAGGGTCGAGACGCGCTGCATGGCGGTGGTCAGGATTGTCGTTGAGGTTGGCGCCGCATTCGACGCACAATCCCAGGCAGTCATCCCGACACAGAGGCTGGAACGGCAAATCAAGCACCACCTCGTCGCGGAGTAGCGGCTCGAGGTCAATGAGGTCGCCCTCCAGCCGACTAGCCAGATCATCGTCCGGCTCGGCTCCTGGGTAGACGTAAAGCTCCTGGATGTCGACCTCCAACTCGTCGGAGATCTCTCCGAGGCACCGAACGCATTCCCCACGGACCTCGACCGTGGCGCTGCCGCTGACTAGCACTCCCTCGACCACCGACTCGAGCCGAAGATCAAGCTCAATCGGTGATCCGAGTGGTACGCCGATCACGCTGATTCCCAGGTCCGCAGGAGCTTCGACGGAGGCACGAACCACCTTCATTGCGCCCGCGCGACGGCCCAATTCGTGGGTGTCGAGGACCAAACCCGACCGAGGGTTCAGCGGGCGATGCGGCGAACTCATCGCAATCCTTCCAAGCCGAGCGGCCCCGATCCTCGTCGTGGCCGACGCCCAACCTTACCGACGGGTAGGCAACGGAGCCAAACCTTGCCCTATTCCGCAAACGTGCGCTTGTCCAACCTTGGAAGCTCGCCCGTGTCCAAGCCGCTGCGCTCCGCCAGCCGGGCGCGAGCGGTCCGCACCTGACTCGCCGTCTTGTGCAGCACCGACTCAAAGCTCGCCATGCGCGCGTCAATGAACTCATCGGTCTCCCGGCGCAGAGCGGCGGCCTCCTGCTCGGCCTCGTACCGTATCTGGGCAGCCATTTGCTCGGCCACCCGCACGACCTCGCTGTGCTGGGCAAGGTTCGCGGCATGCTCGCGCGCCTCGGCCAGAATCCGACCCGCCTCTTCTTCGCCTTCGGCAATCTTGGATACGGACGTGTCTATGACTCGCTGAGCATCCTCAATTTCGTCCGGCAGATTCGCGATCACCTCATCGATAGCGGCCAAAACATCGCCTCGATTGATGACACAAGATGCCGACATCGGCATCGCACGCGCATTGAGAATCAGCTCGCGCAGCTGCGCCAGCTTCTCCTCAGCAGTTTCTCCCCCAACCATGGAAGGTCCTACCCCCAGAACCGCCACGCTCGTCCCCTTTCCGAGTGTCCCCTGTTCCCTAGTGTCGCGCAGATAAGCCTGCTCTCATACATCCCCTGCTGCTCCCGCATTTCGAGACGCCACCCGAGTCATGGTGCGGGTCGCGATCTCGGCCGGCAGGAAGGCGGTCACATCGCCACCCAGCGTCGCGACCTCGCGGACCAAGGAGGAGGAGACGAATGCCCATTGCGGCGCGGTGGGCAGAAAAAGGGTGTCCACGCCGGTCAGCTGCCGGTTCATCTGAGCCATCTGCAACTCATAGCCCAGGTCGGCTGCACGTAATCCCTTGCTGATGACGTCGATGTCATTGTCGGCACAGAAGTCAACCAGTAGTCCGCCGAACAGGGTCACCTCGACGTTGCTCCATTGCGCACACTCCGCAGCGAGCATCTCGACCCGCTCCTCTGGAGTGAAAAGAGAGTTCTTGGCAATGTTCGTGCCCACCGCCACAACGACTTCGTCGATGATCTGGGCCGTACGCTCGATTACGTCGAGATGTCCATGCGTGACCGGGTCGAACGACCCTGGACACACAGCTCGGGTCATGGCTCCTCCTCCACAGGCCCGGCGGACTTCTCCGCCAGCGCCCCGAAGCACAAGATGGTCTCACCGTAGGCCCGACTCCAGCGTTCTGCAGCCGCATCCGGCCAAACCAGCTGCGATGTACGCCGGGATCGCTCGACCACGATCAGGGAGCCTCGGTCGAGCCAGCTGTTGACGACGAGCTGTTCGATCTGGGCGCTGACGGCAGCGGCGTCCAGCTCGTACGGCGGATCAGCAAAGACAATGTCGAAGGGCCGAGCTGGAGGTTTCTTGAGTATCTGCTCGACCGATGAAATGACGACGTCGACAGCCAGCCCAAGGGCTTCGGCATTACGTCTGCAGAGTTGGGCCGTACGAGGATCGCGCTCAATCAACAAAACTCGAGTCGCGCCGCGACTGGCCGCCTCCAACCCGACAGCGCCCGAGCCAGCGTACAAATCGCAGAAGGCCATACCGGAGAGCGACCGTTCGACGGGGTCCGCTGCCCTGCCCGCCCAAGCGGTGATGGTGGAGAACAGCGCCTCTCGTACCCGATCAGTGGTTGGGCGCACACGGTCGCCTGGCGGCATCACTATCCGTTGTCCACCGCGAGACCCGGCAATTATCCGACTCAAGTGCGCTCCAGCCAGTCGCCTGCCGCATCCATCTCTACATCGAGCACGATGTCGGCCAACCCAGGATCGGTCAGCTCCGGATCCCGGTCGATGCACTGCTGTGCGAGGCTGCGTGCCTGCGCGATCAGATCGGCATCCCTCAGCACCTGAAGGAGTTTCAGGCTTGATCGGCTCCCAGACTGACTGGCTCCCAGCACGTCTCCTTCACGACGCTGCTCGAGGTCAACCTCGGCGAGAGCGAAGCCATCACGAGTGGAGGTCACTGCATCCAGCCGCTGGCGCGCTGAGCTTTGCTCACTCGCAGTTGTGAGCAGCAGGCAGATTCCGGGGTGAGCACCGCGGCCGATCCGCCCACGCAGCTGGTGCAGCTGGGAGATCCCAAAGCGGTCAGCGTCATGGATCACCATCACCGAGGCGTTGGGCACATCCACCCCAACCTCGACAACCGTCGTTGCGACCAGTACGTCGGTCTCACCGGCTGCAAAGCGGCCCATGACCGCATCTTTTTCCTCGCTGGGCAGCTGGCCATGCACCATCTCGACCCGCAACGCGGCCAGCGGCCCGTTGCGCAATTCTTCAAACAGATCCTCCGCCGCAACGGCGGGCGGCGCTGCCTCACCGTCAGCGCTGCCGCCGAGGTTCTCTCCATCTGTGCCCGGCGAACTGTTGGAGGAGATCCGCGCACATACCACGTACGCCTGGCGACCCTTGCCCACTTCTTCCACAATGCGCTGCCAGCCGCGCTGCACCCAGGACGGCTGATGAACGGTATCCACAACAACAGTGGTCACCTCCGCCCGACCGGCTGGAATCTCCCGCAACGTCGAGGTCTCCAGGTCACCAAAGACGGTCATGGCGACCGAGCGCGGGATCGGCGTCGCGGTCATGACCAAGACATGTGGCCGGGCGTTCGCCTTGGCGCTCAGCGCCGCGCGCTGCTCAACCCCGAAGCGATGCTGTTCGTCCACCACAATGAGGCCAAGATCAGCGAACTTCACATCGGAGCTGAGCAGGGCGTGAGTACCGATGACGATTCCAGCTACACCCGTGGCGGCTTGGAGCGTTGCCTCGCGACGGCGACTCGCGGAGGAGGATCCGGTGATCAGCACCACTCCGGTCGCATGCTCTGGGGCGCCCAGAGTTCCGCCGCTGGCCAGCTCCCCGAGCATGCGGGTGATCGTTTGAAAATGTTGAGCGGCCAGCACCTCGGTCGGCGCCAGCAGTGCGGCCTGGCCGCCGGCATCGATGACTGCCAGCATCGCACGCAGTGCGACCAGCGTTTTGCCTGAGCCGACCTCACCTTGCAGCAGTCGTTGCATGGGATGGGTCCGGCGCAGGTCGGACATGATCTCCTCAGTGACCGCAATCTGACCCTTGGTGAGGAGAAAAGGCAATCGCTCATCGAATGCGTCGAGCAGTCCACCTGGCTTCCGCGTCCGAGGCACCGCCCGATGCGAGGCGGCATCGGCCCGTCGGTATGCCATGGTCAGTTGCAGCGCAAATGCCTCGTCGAACCGCAGCCGATTCCTCCCCGTCGTGGCAACCACCTGATCCGTGGGCTGATGCACGGCTCGGAAGGCCGGCTCCAGGTCGGCTACGTTGGCGGCATGGCGAACCCACTCCGGCAGCGGATCCTCGATCCCGGATAGCGAGTTCAGCGCGAGGGCCGCACAGTCAGCGATTGTCCAGGTGCGCAGCTTGCCGGCCATCGGGTAGAGGCCGACGAGCGGGACGCCGGATGCTGACGCCAGCGAGACATTGTGTTTGGCGCCACCGATCACGGCACCGTGCTCGTTGAGGATGACGAAGTCAGGATGGGCGAGCTGCAGCCTGCCGTTGAACCTTGTCACCTTGCCCGCGAAGATGCCCCTGGCGCCAGGCAGCAGTTGGTCCTGCCAGTAATTGATCAGTCGCGGTTGGCCGAAGAACGTGCAAGTCAACCTCCCCCGGTGATCGGTGATCGTGGCCTCGAGTCGGGGCTTGCTCGGCAGCCGATAGTTGGAGCGATCGGGAAGGTTGAACGTTCGGGCGTCCACGACCTCCGCCATCACCGCGACTTCCTCACCTTCCTGGAGTAGTGAGAGGTCGCTGAGCTCCGTACCCGAGAAATAGCGCCGCGGCACATGGCGCATCAGATCGCCGACCGTAAAGATCTTCAGCGGCTCGAACTGCTTAGCTGTCTTGGAGCCGACCACCTTGTCCAGGCGGGTCGCCAGTCGGCGGAATGTGTCGGTGCGCCAGGGGGAAGCGACTGGGTTCAGCGTGGTCATTCCAGCCCGAGCAGCAGCGGATAGCGCGGCTGCCCTCCGTCCACCAGCTCAACGTCGACCGTTCGAGACCAGTCCCTCACCCGGGCCGCGAGATCGGGGAGCAGGTCGTCGTCAGCGCCAACGCCGCGGACCAGCGTCATCAACTCCCCACCGGCAACGAGGAGCCGCTCAGCTACCTGCCACGCCACATCGGCAAGCGATGTGCCGATGATGACTACGTCTCCTTGAACGGCGCCGAGGACATCGCCGGGGTGGCAGCGTCCAGCCATGGTCATCGCGGACTTCTCGGCCACGGTGATCGCACCGTGCCGAGCATGACCGGCGGCGTTGCTCATGGCCACGACCACCGACTCAAAGTCCGCCGATGGTTCATGCACTGCCATCGCGGCCAGGCCCTGCACCTGGGCAAGAGTCGGGATGATGCCAACCCGCCGGCCGGTGCGGCGCAACCCCTCCGCCACGTGGTCGGCCGTCTTGAGGTTCTGGGTGCCGTTAGGCAAGATCACCAGGTCGCCACAGGTTTGATCCGCCGCAGCCTGCAGCTCTTCCACTGAGACATCGCCCTCCGCGACCACTGGCAACCCGCCGAGTGAGGTAACGGCTTGGGCAAGCCCGGTACCGGCGACGACGGCCAGCACACTGCGGTGACCCGCGGCCGAACTTGACGGCAGCGTAGTGATCCGGATCTGGCTCAGTTCACCCAATGGAAGCGCAGCCTCGACTGCTGCACCCGCCTCGCGGAGGTGAACGTGCACCTGCGCAATGGCCTCATCACCCACGATGACCACGCTATGACCGAGCTCTGACAGCCGCTCGCGCAGCGCGTCCAGATCCGGGGGCGGGGCGCCTCGCAGGGTGTACATCACCTCGTATTGGCCAGTCGTCTTCGGCCCCTCGAACTGCCGTCCCACCGGCTGTCGACTCCCGGCGCTCAGCTGCTGGGCGGGCGCTCCGCCGAGCACTTCCGCGAGCACATCGATCAGCAGGACGTAAGCCTGTGCGCCGGCATCCACAACGCCTGCGGTGGCCAGGACATCGAGTTGCTCCGGCGTACGCGCCAAGGCCTCATGGGCGCAACGCTGTGCCGCCTGTGTGACTGCCAGAGCATCCTCAGGATGGCTGCCAGCCGCCTTCTGAGCCGCTGCGGCGGCCTCATCCGC
>JAICEV010000147.1 GCA_025923975.1 Propionibacteriaceae bacterium | reverse complement strand
CGAGGTGACCGAAGCTACCGCCTAGGGTGAGGCCGCCGAGACCGGTGCTGGAAACTAGGCCGCCGGTGGTCGCCAACCCATGCTGCTGGGTGGCTGCGTCGAAGGTCCCTCAACGGGTGCCGCCGCCTGCGAACGCCCGCCGTGCCTCAACATCAACCTGAACGTCGTTAAGTCGTGCAAGGTCGATCACGATCCCGTCGTCACAGGTGGAAAAGCCGGCAAGGCTGTGTGCACCGCCGCGTACCGCGATCGGTCTACCTTCGCTTCGAGCAAAACCGACCGCTCGCGCCACATCTTCGGTGGAGTTCGCTCGTACGATCAGTGCCGGCCGCTTGTCGATTGCCCGGTTCCAAACGCCGCGTGCCGTCTCATAGTCGGGATCTCCGGGACCGACCACCGAGCCGGTCATGCCGATGTCCAATTCTCGGATCGTCGCCTCGCCGAGTACGCCAGTCACGATGTCCGCCGACGGCCTGAAGTCATGCCGGCAGGCTATGGAGTTCGCCTTTGCAGATCCTTTGCACAACCGCCGAGCCCGGCGACCCCGCCCGTCAGCTTTCTAGCAATGCCCGCGCATTCGTGAGGTCTAGTGTTTCCAGGCCTTCAGTGAACCAGCCGGACGCTTGCCTGAGTAACTCCCGAGAGTCGGTGCTTTTGCCCTGCTTGAGCCACAGCTGCGCCAAGCGCGACGTGGCTCGTAGCTCAAACAGCTTGGCCTGCTGCTTTTGCGCGATCTGTATTGCGCGGCGAAAGGCGGCTTCAGCCTGCTGCTCATCGACGCCGCTCGCCAACAACAACTCACCGCGGAGTCGCTCCAGTTCGGCGTCGCACCAGTATCGATCATGAGTGGTGGTGGCGAGCGCCTCACGTACGACTTCAAGGCCCTGGTCGATCCGACCGATCTTCGCGAGTTGTTCGGCAATGAGGAATGAGACGAACGGCTGAAGAAAGAAGCCGCGTATCGAGCGCATCTGCTCTTCGCCGCGCTGGAGTTCTGCCAGACCCAGCTCTGGGTCGCGTGATTCGGCCAGAGCCCACCCGCGTAGCACCGTTCCCCACGATGACCAGAATCGAAGATGATGTTCCTCGCCGAGCGCAATGGCGGCTTCGGCGGACTGGAGTTGGGAATCAGTGTTGCCCATTTCGCCGTGCAGCATTGCATCCCAGGTCAGCGCATAGGCCAGGCTGAAGGGATGCGCTAATGCTTGGGCCTGGGCCAGTCCTTGGTTCTGGACGGCGAGGGCTTGATCCGGGTAACCCAGACAGCACAAGTCAAACGCGAGCCGGCATTGGCAAATTAACGCTCGGGTCTTGTGAATATCGGGTGATGTGCGCTGACGAATGTGTCGGGTCATAGCGCCCAAGCGCTTGTTCCAGGTGAACCCGCGATCGTGTAAAGGAGCCTGCATAATGCAGCGTCACGCCGAGTACGTAATGTCCCTCGACCAGCAGAAGTGGATCACCTTGCTGGTCAGCCAATTCCAGTAACTGATCACCAAATGCAAGTCCTTGCTGGAAGTTACGAACATTAAGAGCAGCGATCGCGAGCGCCCGCAAGATAAGGGGGTCGGGCGGGTTGCCCAGCCGTTGATTCAACATCTGCGCCTCGGACAGGGTTTCCACCACGACCGGCGCTCCATAGCCCTCGGTTGCCACCAGGGCGAGGCTCACCAACCGCAGAAGGTCCAGCTGCTGCTCTTCGCGGCGCGCCTGGTCGGGCACATTGTGCAGTAACTGCAAGCCATGTCTGAGATGGCCGATGGCCTCGCCGTGTGCGTACACGCGCTGTGCGACTTGAGCAGCACGCCCATAGAACGGAATTGCACGTACCGGCTCGCCGGCCTGCTCATAGTGTGTCGCCAGTTGCGCACTAACCGGGTCAGGGTTTGCGACATAGATTTCTTCCAGTGCCTGTGCGATACGCGAGTGCCAATAGCGTCGCTTCATTGGACTCAGTTCGGCGTAAGCAACCTCGCGAATCTTGTCGTGCGAGAAGTCAAAACTGTTCGCCTCTGCGCTGAACAACGGCCGGGAAGCAGGTCGTACGATGCGTCGCTGCCATAACTCATCCAACTCGTTGGTCAGTCTTCCTGCGTCGACACCGCTGGCCTTGCGCAGGATGTCGCCGGTGAAGACTCGGCCGACAGCGGCCGCAAGTCCGATCAATTCACGCGTTTCTGGCGACAATTGCGCTAGTCGACCGGCAATGACTGCGTGCATCCGGGGTGGCAGGTTTGCGGTCGAGAGCTGCTGGGCGGAGACATCGGAGCCGCCGCCCGCTAGTTCCGCTGCTCCTCCATTTAGACCAGCGCTCGCCATCTCCACCACAAACAGCGGGTTGCCCTCGGTCTCGCGATACAGCCGCAAGGCTGATTGCTCGTCAAGATCATCTTTGATTACCTGTTCAGCCAGCTGAGCCGTTTCAGCTGCATCCAACGAAGCAAGCGCGAGCTCGTTCACGCTGCCCTCGCTGCGCAGTCGCACGAGCCAATCGGCGACTGGAGGCGTGGATACCAGCTCTTCCGGGCGCGCCGTGCCGATTATCAGGAGCCTGCTCCTGGTGTCGAAGCGCAGCAAGAAGTGCAGCCACTGCAGTGTCTCCTGATCACACCATTGCAGGTCATCAATCAACAGCAGCAGCGGCTGGGGAGCAGCGAGCACAGCTCGCGACAGCGCTTCGAAGAAGCGTTGACGTTGACTAGATTCGGCCGTTTGCTCCGGCCGCCGCCGACTGGGCCGTTCATCGAGCAGCTCGGGCAGCAGGCGTGCGATCTCGGTCAGCCAGATCTCAGGCAGGCGAATCAATGAGTTGCGAATCGCATCGCTGCGCAGCCACTCGGTTCCTGGCGCCAGCGCCAAGCGGCCTTCGGCCTGGTAGGAACGCGTTCTGGCGGTGGCAATGCCTTGCTGATCCCTCCCACGCCAGAAGCTCCTCGGCCAAGCGCGCTTGCCGATGCCGGCCTCGCCGCTGATCAGGAATAGGTGCGACGTGCCACCGCTCGCACGCTGCCAGGACGAGAGCAGTCGCTTCCACTCTCGCTGTCGCCCGACGAGCGGCTGCATGCTCGGGCCGGGGCGCTTCTGTGTGCGGGTGAGTATCCGTCGGTAGAGGACTTTGGACTCCGACTCCGGTTCTGCGGCGTACGCGTCGTCGAGGCGATCACGCAACCGCTCGTAAGTCTCGATCGCTTCCCAGCGACGGCCGAGGCCGGCGAGCACATTGATCAACACTCGGTGCAGCTGCTCGTCGAGGGGATGCTGAGATGCGAGCGGTTCAAGCAGGGCAAGAGCGGCTTCCAGCTCCCCCTGCTCAGACAGCTTCGATCCGAGCAACGTCGTTACTGCCGCATGGGTTTCGGTGAGTCTTCACGATCCTCGATCACCCAGTCGGCGTACCGATCCTCCGGTAGCAGCGGGCCGGTCCACAGTTGCAGTGCATGCTGCAATGCTCCGATATCACCGGTCCTTCGGGCGCCAGCGGCTGTCTGCTCGAACAAATCGATATCGACACGGAGCCCGCCGGTCGGACAAAGCCGTACCACATCGTCATTGAGGGTGATCGATTCCGGGCCCATCATGTGCCTGATGGTGTACACGATTTGATGCAGATTATTGGCTGCCGCCCCTCGCTCGATGTCTGGCCACAGCCTGTCCATCACGGTGTCGCGGTGCAGCCGATGCCCGGGTGCCAGCGCGAGCAGTTTCACCAGCGTCTTCGCCTTGCGCAGACGCCAGTGATCTTCCACGGACTCGCCGGAGACCGTGACAGCGAAACCACCTAGCAGCGAGATCTGTACGTCAGCCGCAGACCGGGAATCGGTCATCGCCGTATTTTCCCGCGTTCCGATAGAAAACGGGAAGGCTTTTTATGAGAGTCTCTCTCGGCTGTTCAAGGTCCAAGGGGGTTTGGCTTCTGTGGAGGCCGGGTAGGGCTTTCGTGCAACTGTCACTGCTGGTCCCGCAAAAGGCTGGCTGCAGAAGGGAGAGTCATGGAGATTATCGGTGTGATCGTTGCTGGAATCATCATCGGATTGCTGGGCAAGTTCGTCGCACCGGGTAGCCGAGATAACACTCCCATTTGGCTCACTATTCTTTGCGGGATCGGCGGCGTTCTGATCGGTTGGTTCATTTACACGGCGTTCGGAGGAAACGGTAGCCCTGGAATCGACTGGGTGCGCTGGCTCATTGCGATCGCGGTGGCAGCAGTGCTTGTCGTCCTCGCCTCTACCGTGACCGGCCGCAACACCACTACCCGGGCCTGAACTGGCGTATCGGGCTTCTCGAGCCCCAAAGTGGGCCGAACCGAAGAACGCTGGTGACCCCTACACAGACGGATTTAGCGACGATGAACATGGTTCCATCCGATCCGTACCACGGCGGAGGCCGAACTTCCTTACGCGCAAAGCAGCGACATCGCTCGGTGCTGACCACGCATGTTGCTTCAGCTGCAGCAGTGCAGGGCCTGACAGACAAGCCGGCTCTGGCTCCCCCGCGCCGATATCACACTGGAGAGCTTCTGGGTCGCGGAGGAATGTCCGAGGTTTACCGCGGTTTTGATGTTCAACTCCGGCGCCCGGTAGCAATCAAGCGCCTTCGGCCCGATTTTTCGAACAATCCTGGTTTTCGTGCCCGTTTCAGCAGAGAAGCTCAGTCAGCGGGCAGGCTCAGCCATTCAGCGATTGTTGCTATTTACGACACCGGCGAAGAGCGCGACGCGACCGGTCTCTCAATTCCATTTATCGTGATGGAGCTCGTTGAGGGACGTTCCCTACGTGAGGTGCTGCGTAAGGAAGGAAAGATCCCGTCCTGGCGGGCACTTGAGGTGACGTCGGCCGTGCTAGACGCGCTCAATTGCAGCCATGAGGCCGGCATCATCCACCGCGACATCAAGCCCGCCAATGTCATGGTCACCAATACCGGCGATGTGAAGGTAGCCGATTTCGGAATTGCGCGACCGGTCTCGGAAACAGCAGGCACCGTGACACTCGCCGGGACCGTAGTTGGTACTCCTCAGTACCTCTCACCGGAACAGGGTCGGGGCGAACCGGTGGACGCGCGCAGCGACATCTACTCCGTCGGATGCATGCTCTACGAGCTGTTGGTCGGTGAGCCTCCATTCACGGGCGACTCGCCGGTGAGCATTGTGGTCCAGCACGTCTCCGATGCTCCAGCGCCGCCCAGTGCGGCAGGCCCCGACATCTCCACAGCTATCGATGCGATCGTGCTCAAGGCCCTCGCGAAGGATCCGGCCGATCGTTACCAGACGGCGACGGAGATGAAGGCCGACGTTGAAAGGGTCCTTGCGGGACAGCAACCGGCAGCCACCTCGCTGTTCGACGCGCCCACGGTCTGGTCGGCTGATTCAATGGGCGGTCCTGCCGCCAGCGCTGATCACTTGAGAGCGATTCACGTTTTTGCCGTGATGACAGCGGTCCTACTGGTGGTGGCGGGTGCCAGCGCATTCAGCCTCTATCGATCCAGTGGAGCCGCGACCGCGGCCGCGAGCACAAGTGAAGTTCCCGCAGTGCTCGGGCTGGGCAAGGTCGGAGCCGAGAGCCTGCTGCGGAATGCCAACCTGGTGCCGCAGTTTGAGTTCGTGCAGGGTACGGAGGAGGCCACGGTGGGCACGGTGATCAAGCAGAGCCCGGTTCGTGGGGCGACCGCAGCCGTCAACAGCACCGTGGTTGTCATGATCAACATCGGTCCCCAGGAGGACACCGATAACATGAGGTTTGCCGGGAAAGCAAGTCGCTCGCCCGCTACGTCATCCAGCCTCCGCTCCAGTGAAAAGTTCTTTGCGTACGCAGGCTATGGAAGTTCTCAGGTCGCGCAGGCAGGTCAGAGCGACGCGTCCGAGGAAACATCGGAACCAGATCGCAGTAACCACGACGACGGCGACAAATCCGGCAACGGCAAGAGGGGCAAGAACGGCCGATAGCCACCACTGACTCGACAACCCGAACCCGGCACCTGGCTGTAGCCAGCTAACTAGGCCGTCACGTTCCCGCACTAGCTGCGATTGTGGGCACGACCCGAAGCGCGTTCGCGGCGATCGTAAGGGCCGGATTCAGTGCGGCCGACGAGGGGAAGAAGCTGCCATCGACGACAAACAGGTTGCTGACGTCGTGGCTGCGACAGTCTGGGTCCAGCACGCTGTTGGACGGATCGGTGCCGGCCACCGCCGTACCGCACATATGGGAGTTGGTGGCAATGCCCATGCGCTCGGTGAGCACAATCGGGTAGCCGGCCCTGCGGACCGCGTGGCTGACCCGCTTGACCAGCTCGTAGTGCGGGGCGAGGTTGTTGGGAGTCCAGCTGATCATGATCTTGTCGCCGTCGACGGTGACCCTGTTGTCTCGGCGGGGCAGGTCCTCGGTTGTGAGGTAAATGTCAAGGCTGCGGTCGGTGACCATCTTCAGTGTCCACAGTGGTGCCCAGGGACGAGCCGCCTTGACCATGGGTGCCCGCAGTTTGCCCAGCATCTGGAGATTGCCCAGCGGGTAAGGCGTGTCCGGCCCAGCCTCGTACCAGTCGTTGAGGCCGAGCGTCTTCTGCCACGCGGTGTCATTGCGGCGCGCCGGGTTAACGGCCAGCAAGAACGTGCTGTTGTGGACCATGTAGTTACGCCCAAGCAGCCCAGAGGAGTTTCCCAACCCTTCTCCGTGCTGGTCGCTCGCTGAACGCAGCAACAGGGCCGTGGAGTTGACCGCGCCGCCGGACACCACAAAGATCTTGGCCTCGATGCGCAGGGTCCGCTCGCCCACCTGTGCCTCTGCAGCCGTAACGGCATGACCGTCGGGGCTGGCATGCAGCCGTCGTACGTACGCACCAAGCAGCAGCCGCACTGTCGGTGACTCCAACGCGGGCCGTACCGCTCGATTCTCTGCGTCGCTCTTGTTGCCAGTCGCCGATGGAGATCCATCGGCAGTCGTGTCAGCGCGGCGTTCGGCCATCGACGGCAAGTGCATGCCATTGGCCATGTGGAACGGATGCAGGCCTTGTTGGCGGAGCCGTACGGCGAACCGCTCGACTGCTGGTTCGTGACTGAGCGGCGGATACGGATAAGGGGTGGAGTGCTCCGGTTCGGTCGGGTCCTCCCCGAGAGCGCCATGCACTTCGTACAGCTCTTCGGCCTTTGCATAAAACGGCTCGAGGTCCTCATAGCGGAATGGCCACGCGGGCGAGTCGCCGTCGTGATGGGCCACTTCCTCGAAGTCGCTGCGGCGAAAACGCGGCAGGCATGCCCCGTACATCTTGGTGTTTCCGCCCACCCAGTAGTAGACACCTGGCTGGAACGGCTGCCCGGTCCTGGCTTCATACCAGGGTTTTGAGGTGACGTAGCGCTTCTTGATGAACACATGGTCGGGTTGGCTGTTCTCCGGCTCCCTGGGCAGGAACTGACCGCGCTCGACGATCAACACATCCAGTCCGGAGTCCTTCAGCGCCCACGCGAGGGTGCCACCACCCATACCGGAGCCGATGATCACGACGTCGGCAGTGAGCGTGTCGTGATCAGGTGTGACGATCGCACCTTCGCGCAGCTGCGGCAGAGGCTTGTTCACTTCTCGCCAACGCCGCCGACCCAGGATGGTGCCTGGGCACCAGTGCGGATGATCGTGCTCTTGTGTTCGATGTACTCATCGATCGCGGTGCGACCGAGTTCGCGGCCGAGGCCGGAGGCGCCATAGCCTCCGAACGAGATCTCCGGGAAGCCGTCCATGTAGCAGTTGATCCAGACGGTCCCGGCCTTCGTGGCCTGTGCGTAGCCGAGCGCGGTGTCGATGTCGCGGCTCCACACGCCGGCGCTGAGCCCATACCCGGTGGCGTTGGTGATCTCCACGGCCTCAGCAAGATCGGCAAACCTGACCACCGACAGCACCGGCCCGAAGATCTCCTCCCGAGCAACTCGCGCGGTCTTGGGTACCCCGGCAAGCACGGTCGGGGAGTAGTAGCGACCTCGATCGGAGCTCAACCGATCGCCGCCCAGCGAGACGTAGGCACCTTCTGCCTGTCCAAGATCAACATTGCCGCTGACCACACCGAGATGCT
>JAICEV010000146.1 GCA_025923975.1 Propionibacteriaceae bacterium | reverse complement strand
TTCTCCGACGCGCAGCGCCAGGCGACGAAGGAAGCCGGCGAGATCGCCGGCCTGATCGTGGACCGGATCATCAACGAACCGACGGCCGCAGCGCTCGCGTACGGTCTGGACAAGACCGATCAGGACCAGACGATCTTGGTCTTCGACCTTGGTGGTGGCACCTTCGACGTCTCCCTGCTGGAGATCGGCGACGGCGTCTTTGAGGTGAAGGCCACCAATGGCGACAACCAGCTCGGCGGCGATGACTGGGATGCCAGGATCGTCGACTGGCTGGTGAAGCAGTTCAAGAACAAGAACGGTACTGATCTTGCTCAAGACAAGATCGCACGTCAGCGGCTGCAGGAGGCGGCCGAGAAGGCCAAGATCGAACTGTCATCTGCCAGCGAGACTCAGATCAATCTGCCCTACATCACACTTGGTCAGGCCGGTCCGCTGCACCTGGAGGAGAAGCTGACGCGCTCCGAATTCCAGCGGATGACCTCCGACCTGCTCGACCGCTGCCGCGCGCCGTTCCATTCGGTGATCGACGACGCCAAGATCAGTGTCGGTGCGATCAACCACGTGATCTTGGTCGGCGGCTCGACCCGGATGCCCGCCGTTGTTGAGCTTGTGAAGGAGCTGACCGGCGGCAAGGAACCCCACAAGGGCGTCAATCCTGACGAGGTCGTTGCTTTGGGCGCCAGCCTGCAGGCTGGTGTGCTGAAGGGCGAGGTCAAGGACGTGCTGCTGCTCGACGTCACTCCGTTGAGCCTCGGCATCGAAACCAAGGGCGGCGTATTCACCAAGATCATCGAGCGAAACACTACGATTCCAACAAAACGCTCCGAGGTGTTCACTACGGCCGATGACAACCAGCCGTCGGTGATGATCCAGGTCTACCAAGGTGAGCGCGACTTCGCCAAGGACAACAAGTCGCTCGGCAACTTCGAGCTGACCGGCCTGCCACCGGCACCGCGCGGCGTACCGCAGATCGAGGTCGCCTTTGACATCGACGCGAACGGCATCGTGCACGTGAACGCTAAGGACCTGGCTACCGGCAAGGAGCAGTCCATGCAGATCACCGGTGGCTCCGCGCTCGGCAAGGACGACATCGACCGGATGGTCAAGGAGGCCGAGGCGCACGCCGAGGAGGACCGCAAGCGGCGCGAGGCGGTGGAGCTTCGCAACGAGGCAGACAACCTGGTCTTCCGGACCGAGAAGCTGCTCAGCGAGAACGCCGACAAGATCACCGACGACGTCAAGCAGCCGGTGGAAGAGGCCATTGCCGAGCTCAAGACCGCTCTCGAGGGAGAGGACAACGACAGGGTCAAGGCCGCGGTCGAGAACCTGAATACGACCAGCGCCAAGCTTGGTCAGGCGATGTACGCGGCTGCGCAGGCTGCTCAGCAGCCGCCATCCGAGGCCGGCGAGCCGAGCGAGCACGCGGAGTCCAACGGCGCCAGCAGCACCGCTGATGAAGATGTCGTGGATGCGGAGATCGTGGACGACGACCAGACCTCGAGTGATGCCCGGTGAGCGCACCCGAACATGATCGGCAGAGCGCCGAGACTGAGTTCGAGCAGCGTGGTCCGACCGTACGGGACCGGCGTCGAATTGATCCGGAGACCTATGAGGTACGGGAGCCGCAGGCAACTGCGGCTCCTGCCACAGCCGGCACAGAAGAGACCGCACGTGCAGTTTCGGATGCTGAGGCAGAGGTGATCGAGCTCAAGGCCGCCTTGGCGGAACGGACTTCTGATCTTCAACGGCTGCAGGCCGAGTACGTGAACTACAAGCGCCGGGTCGACCGTGATCGTGATCTTGCTCGCAAGGTGACGATTGAGGGTGTGCTGAAGGACTTCCTTTCGGTATTGGACGACGTACGCTCGGCCCGCGAGCACGACGAGCTCAGCGGTGGTTTCAAGGCGGTGGCCGAGGAGATCGAGCGGGTGACGTCCAAGTACGGCCTGGAGACGTTTGGTGAGGCGGGCGATCCTTTCAACCCGCACATCCACGAGGCGCTGCTGCATGCGCACGCTGACGGCATCGAGGGTCCGACCTGTGTGGAGATCCTGCAGCCCGGATACCGCATTGGCGATCGCATCTTGCGACCGGCCAGGGTTGCGGTAGCGGAGCCGGATCCCAGTGCTCCGCCTATTGCTGAGGCACCGGTCGAGGCGGAGACAACTGAGCCGTCACAACCTGAGCCCGAGGCGATACGCCCGCAGCCCGAGGCGACGGCCGCGCCGGGGACAGATGAGCCCGCTGCCAACGACAATCAGTCGTGACCGGATCAGGAACATCCACCACGCATCGGTAGTTGATCATCGCGGAGGGAGGTGTCGGTGAGTACCAAGGATTGGATCGAGAAGGACTACTACAAAGTCCTTGGTGTCTCTAAGGACGCCACCCCCGAGGAGATCAAGAAGGCCTACCGGAAGCTGGCGCGGGCCAACCATCCTGATCAAAACCCCGGTAACACCGCGGCCGAACAGCGCTTCAAAGAGATCTCTGAAGCCAACGACGTGCTGTCCAATCAGGCCAAGCGCAAGGAGTACGACGAGGCCCGCCGGCTGTTTGGTGCTGGCGGTTTCCGCTTCCCCGGGAGCGGTACGCGGACAAGTGGCCCATCGGTTGACGACCTGTTCCGCAACGCCGGAGGTGGGCTCGGCGACATCTTCGGCGGCCTGTTCAACGGTGGTCCTACGACTCAAACCACCCGGTTCTCCACCTCACGCGGCCCCCGCCGCGGCAGCGATGTCGAGGGCGAGGTCACGGTGGACTTCGTGCAAGCGATCGAGGGCGTAACCGTCGGCATGCAGATGGTGTCCGACGCTGCCTGCGACGCCTGTCGCGGTACCGGTGCTCGGGCAGGGACGATTCCGCGTGTCTGTCCTACCTGTGAGGGCAGCGGCATGCAGACCTCGACTTCCGGCGGCGTTTTTGCTGTGACTGAGCCGTGTCGTGACTGCCGTGGTCGCGGAATGGTCGTCGACGATCCATGCCCGGTCTGCCACGGGTCTGGTCGCGGCAAGTCCACCAAGACCATGCAGGTCCGGATTCCGGCGGGTGTGACAGACGGCCAGCGGATACGGCTCAAGGGACGCGGTGGAGCCGGAGAAAACGGTGGTGCTCCCGGCGACTTGTACGTCACAGTGCATGTACGCTCGCATCCGATCTTCGGACGTAAGGGCGACAACCTCACTCTTACCGCCCCCGTCACTTTCCAAGAGGCTGCGCTCGGGGCCGAGATCGAGGTGCCGACGCTGGGTGGGCAACCGGTCAAGCTTCGGCTATCGCCCGGGACGCCCAACGGCCGTACCCTCCGGGTACGCGGCAAGGGCGTGAGCAAGCGTGACGGCGCGAAGGGCGACCTGCTGGTCACCGTCGAGGTGTTGGTTCCAGAGGCCCTCAACGAACAGGCCCGAGAGGCGCTGAACTCCTATGCCCAGGCGGTCGGCTCGGTCAATCCGCGGGCGAAGCTCTTCGCCGCTGGATGAGGTGAGACGTGTCTGCACCAGAGCTGCCGCAGCGAATAGACCATGACGCGCCTGTCTTTGTCATCTCGGTGGCAGCTCATCTGGCTGGGATGCATCCCCAGACCCTTCGGACCTACGACCGGATGGGCCTGGTCTCGCCGCGACGTACGGCCAAACGAGGTCGGCGCTATTCGGCGCGCGATATCGCACGGTTGCGGCTGATCCAACGGCTTTCCCAAGACGAGGGCATCAACCTGGAGGGCATTCGCCGCATCCTGCAGATGCAGGACGAGATAGACGACCTGCGTGCCCAGATGCAGGAACTGACTCAATTGATCGCAGCAATGCGCGTTGCCCCACCGGCATCACGGCTATTCACCGCCGACCCGCTCGGTGGGGTGCACCTCGGAGGTGCGCGGATACGGCCAACACCACGGGCGCTGCCGGGTCCTCGCAACTGATGTGACCGATGCAAACTTGAGCGGAGGGCACTCAAGTAGGAATACTGATCCTGCCGCTAAAGTTGAGTCGAGTAGACTCAATTAGTTTCTGCAAAGGATCAGATGGATACCAGCAAGCTCACAATCAAGAGCAGGGACGCCGTCTCAGCCGCCCTGCGCAGCGCGCTCACGGCGGGCAATCCGTACGCCGAGCCATCGCATCTGCTGCATGCCTTGCTGCAAGTGCCCGGCAACACCATCGCACCCTTGATCACTGCCGTCGGCGCTGACCCCGCTGTTGTTGCCGCCGCTGCCCAGGGTGCGATTGCCAAGCTGCCCTCAGCCAAGGGCACTTCGGTCAGCCAGCCGAATCTCTCCGGGCCATTCGCCCGAGTGCTGGCGGACGCGGAGACCCGCGCGGAGCAACTCGGCGATGCGTACGTTGCCACCGAGCACCTTCTCATCTCATTGGCAACTGTCGACTCCGACGCCAAGAAGGTCTTGGTCGCGCTCAACATCAGGCCGAACGCGCTGACCCGGGCATTCAACGAGGCCCGTGGCAGCAAGCGGGTGACCAGCCCGGAGGCCGAGGCCACCTCCTCCGCACTCGATCAATACAGCGTCGACCTCACCGCAATGGCTCGCGACGGCAAACTCGACCCGGTCATCGGGCGGGATGCCGAAATCCGGCGGGTGGTCCAGGTACTCGCCCGGCGTACCAAGAACAACCCCGTGCTGATCGGGGAGCCCGGCGTTGGCAAGACCGCCGTTGTGGAAGGCCTGGCGCAGCGGCTGGTCGCTGGCGATGTGCCCGACTCCCTCAAGAGTCGTCGCCTGCTGTCACTTGATCTTCCCTCGATGGTGGCTGGCGCCAAGTACCGCGGTGAGTTCGAGGAGCGGCTCAAGGCCGTCTTGACCGAGATCCGCGACGCCGCCGGGCAAGTGATCACCTTCATCGACGAGCTGCACACCGTCGTCGGCGCCGGCGCCACCGGTGACTCCTCTATGGATGCCGGCAACATGCTCAAGCCGATGCTCGCGCGTGGCGAGCTGCGCATGATCGGCGCGACCACATTGGATGAATATCGAGAGCGAATCGAGAAGGACCCGGCCTTCGAGCGCCGCTTCCAGCAGGTCTTCGTGGGCGAGCCCAGTGTCGAGGACACCATCGCGATCTTGCGCGGCCTGCGGGAGCGGTACGAGGCGCACCACAAGGTGGCGATCACCGATGGTGCCCTGGTCGCGGCCGCCACTCTGTCGAACCGGTACATCACCTCTCGGCAGCTGCCCGACAAGGCGATCGACTTGGTCGACGAAGCGGCTTCCCGGTTGCGGATGGAGATTGACTCCTCGCCGGTCGAGATCGATGCTCTACGCCGAACAGTGGAACGGATGCAGATGCAGAAGTTCGCGCTGGAGAAGGAGTCCGACCCCGGTAGCGTAGAGCGGCTGAATCGGTTGACCGAGGAGCTGGCCAATGTCGAGGAGCACTTGCGTTTTCTCGAGGCGCGCTGGGATGCGGAGAAACAGGGTCTCAACCGCGTCGGCGAGTTGAAGAAGCAGATCGACGAGCTACGTGTGGCCTCCGAACGGGCGCTGCGCGAAGGTGACCTGGTCAAGGCCAGTGAGATCAACTACGGCGAGATTCCTGCCCTCGAGAACGAGATGGAGGAGGCCGCCACGGTTGAGAGCCAGCTGCCGTCGATGGTCTCGGAAGAGGTCGGGCCGAACGATGTTGCCGAGGTCGTGTCCAACTGGACTGGCATACCGGTCGGCCGGTTAATGCAGGGCGAGACCGAGAAACTGATGTCGATGGAGTCCCTTATCGGTGAGCGGCTGGTCGGTCAGCTGAAAGCCGTCCGCGCGGTGGCGGATGCGGTGCGCCGATCCCGCGCGGGTATTTCCGATCCGAACCGACCCACCGGATCCTTCCTCTTCCTCGGTCCGACTGGTGTCGGCAAAACCGAACTGGCCAAGTCGCTGGCGGAGTTCTTGTTCGATGACGAACGGGCCATGATCAGGATCGATATGAGCGAGTACTCCGAGAAGCACTCGGTGGCGCGGCTCGTCGGAGCACCTCCTGGCTACATCGGTTACGAGGAGGGCGGCCAGCTGACTGAGGCGGTTCGGCGTCGCCCGTACTCCGTGGTCCTGCTGGACGAGGTAGAGAAGGCGCACAGCGAGGTCTTCGACATCTTGCTGCAGGTGCTGGACGATGGTCGGCTGACCGACGGTCAGGGCCGTACGGTCGACTTCCGCAACACGATCTTGATCTTGACCTCCAATCTGGGCTCGCAGTTCCTGGCAGACCAGACGCTGGACGCTGACACCAAGCGCAATGCCGTCATGGGTGTGGTGCGGAGTGCGTTCAAGCCCGAGTTCTTGAACCGGCTTGACGAAGTCGTGCTATTCGACGCGCTCGGCACCGAGGAGCTGGCCAAGATCGTCGAGATCAACTTGGCGCGCCTCAATAAGCGGCTTGCCGATCGGCGAATCACTGTGGAGGCGACTCCCGCCGCCAAGGAGTGGCTGGCGCTCACCGGCTTCGACCCGGTCTTTGGTGCTCGCCCGCTACGTCGGCTGATTCAGACCACGATTGAAGATCAACTCGCGCGGAAGGTGTTGGCCGGCGAGGTACACGAAGGCGACACCGTGACCTTCGACGCCGACGAGCGTAGCGACGGCTTGATCATCTTGGAGTCTCAGCCTGCCATCGCCTGAGTGATCATCACCCAACTACGCCGGCGTTAAGGGGAATGTCACCACCAGCCCTGCTTGTGCGCCCAGCGCAGCAGGACCAACGAGATGATCAGCATGATCAACAACAGGATGATCAGCGGTACCCAGCGGGTGGATTCATTGACGATCACATTCATGCCCACAACAGATGAGAGGGATGTGATCGGCAGGGTGATTGCCGCGATGACGGCCAGACGTTCGGCGGCGATGGTCATCTTGGTGTCGGTGCGCGCGCGATAGAACTCTGTGACACCCATCAGAAAAACCAACTGGGCATCGCTGATGTGGGCCACCGTCTCGTACTGATCCAGCACGTCCTTCATCAACGCGTGGCCCTCGGGCGGCGCGAAAGTTGTCAACTTGATCGCTCGCCGATAGATCTCGCTGCCTTGAGTTGCCATGGTCTTGATAGTCAGTAGCTGATGTCGCGCTGCAAACAGCTCGCTGAGGAACTCCTGCGGGTCGCCATCCACCTCAGCCATCACCCGCTGCTCCATGAGGCCGACCTCGCGTGCGATCTCGGCGACCATCTCAGCCTCTCGGCGTGCTATCGAGGAGACAATCGAGTACGTGAGGCCAAAAGGCGAGGTGGGATGCAGTCGACCGGCCTCCAGCCGCTCCGCCACGCCGTTGGTCTCGCGGAGCGCTTCTTCTAGAGGGACTTTCGGGTTCAGGGGTCCGTGCACAGTGACGAGGAAGTCTTCGCCAACAAACTGGTCCAGTTCGAGGTAGTGCACGTGGCCGCGTTCGCCGACTTGAGGTGCGTGCACCACGATGAACACGTGGTGCGGATAGACATGGACTCGCGGAATGTGGTTGCGGTTCCGGCTCTCAGCGATCGCTATCGGATGAAAGTGGAACTCGTTCGCGAGCACTGTCTCTGCTTCGTCAGTCCATTCCGGAATGTCAAGCCAGATGAATCCGTCGGTGCGTCGTCGCAGGTCTGGCAGCTCGGCCAGTTCGTGGTTGCTCACGCCATTGGGCTCAATCCAGCGCAGCTTCATGGCCTGTCTCCCTTCAAGGTTGTTTCTACACCACGGCGCCAGGAATCGGCCCTGCGTGAACGTGCGATGGGCGCCGAGGAGCAGTCTTGAGGTCGGCGAGCTTGGTGCTGCGGCCTGGGAGCGATGGGGCGCTGCTGGTGCCGGATCTGGTGTATCCGCGAGCGTTCACGCTTCGAGTAGGCCGTACCGACCAGTCTTACGTCGATCTTGACGATCCGCTGCGATTGGAATTCGACTACATGCAACGACTGGTCGATGTGCTCGACAGCGTGGCCGAGCCAGGACAGCGCTTACGCGTAGTGCACGTTGGCGGCGCTGCGATGACACTGCCGCGATATGTGGCCGCGACGCGCCCGACCTCAGCGCAAATAGTCCTCGAGCCCGACACCGAGCTGACCGCCTTTGTCCGTCGCCATTTACCACTGCCCACTCGCAGCGGCATCAAGGTGCGCGGCAAGGATGGCCGCAGCGGCATCGCGGAGCTACGGGACGGCT
>JAICEV010000145.1 GCA_025923975.1 Propionibacteriaceae bacterium | reverse complement strand
CGAAGGCCGGAGAAACCGTGCCGCTTCATGACACCGGCCGTGCCCTTGCCCTTGCTGACACCGGTCACGTCGATGACGTCGCCCTCGGCGAAGACGTCAGCGCTGAGCTCCTGCCCCAGGGTGTATTCAGTCGCGTCGCTGGTGCGGATCTCGACCAGGTGCTTGCGCGGCGTCACGCCAGCCTTGTCAAAATGACCGGCACTGGGCTTAGTCAGCTGCTTCGCTTTGACAGCACCGAAACCAAGCTGGACCGCTGAATAGCCGTCCACCTCTGGGGTTCTGACCTGAGTCACGACGCAGGGACCTGCTTGGACCACGGTCACCGGGACAATGCGGTTGTTGGCATCCCAGAGCTGGGTCATGCCGAGCTTGGTGCCCAACAGACCCTTCACTGTGCGTTCTGTCTTGGTGGCGGTCATCGTTGATCGTCCTCAGAGCTTGATCTCGATATCGACACCCGCCGGCAAGTCGAGCCGCATCAAGGAGTCGACGGTCTTCGGGGTCGGATCGATGATGTCGATCAGTCGTTTGTGCGTCCGCATCTCGAAGTGCTCCCGGCTGTCCTTGTACTTATGCGGGGAGCGGATGACGCAGTACACGTTCTTCTCCGTCGGCAGTGGCACCGGGCCGGCAACCTTCGCACCGGTACGCGTCACCGTGTCGACGATCTTGCGCGCCGAGGAGTCGATGACTTCGTGGTCGTAGGCCTTGAGCCTGATGCGGATCTTTTGTCCCGCCACCGTTTGTCCTTCTTCTCGTCCTTAAGCGACAGATAGCTGTCAAGCCACCCGTGAGCTTCCGGCATGTGTCCTGCTGTCTTTGTGTTGCGGACTGGTAGGCCCGCATGGTTTGTTGCCTGCTCACGGGCCAGCCGCCCGCTCGCATCCGACCCCCGTGGTCGGGCGTGTCGGCCGGCGTTCGGCACACCACACCCGTCACTTGCGTGCTGAGGAGGTGGCCCGGCCCTGGACCGGGCGTCCAGGCAGCCGAGCAATTCAAGGGCCTCGCGGTTCGGCGGCCTCGCGACCAGGCTCGACATTCAGACCCGACCGGCATAGCTCACCCCGGCGACCCCGTCGGAGCAACCTGACGATTCTGTCAGAGTCGGATGGCTAGATCAAATCTTGGCCAAATTGCCTTGTGGAACGGCAATCACTGCGGAGGATACTGCTGCGGCGGGTACTGCTGACCAGGCGGCGGCTGCGGCGGGTACTGCTGACCAGGCGGCGGCTGCGGCGGATATTGCTGACCAGGCGGCTGCGAATAGGGCTGGGGCGGATATCCGGCTGGCGGCTGCTGCGGGGGACCCGCTGGGTACGCCGGCCCTGGCACGACGGACGCCGGCTGCTTCTTGCCGAGCGCCAACCCGAGGATGCCAGCCAGCAACAGCAAACTGCCAGCGATCAGACAGATGATCGCAACGGTTCTCAAGGTGTCCGCAATGCCACTCAGATCACCGATGCCGGGCACATTGACAACCACAACCTGCCTAGGGTCGCTGGTGCTGTAGTAGGTCGACACGGTGTCGCCGATCTGCGGTGGATTGCCACCGGCGACCGCCCCCTGGCCGGTCTGGGTCTTGCCCTGAGCGTCGGCATAAGTAACCGTGACCGTCACCGGGTTCGTCTGATCAACAGAGCGTACCGTCCCCTCAACAGGGCCGGCATAGCCAGTCTTGGCCAATTCCTCATCAACTGCGGCCTGGCCCTTGTTGGCCGCGACCGAGCCGACAGCCAGCCCACCAGCGGTCAGCAAAAGCAAGATCCCGAACACGATCCCGAGTATCTTCAGGACCTTCATTGGCTCTCCCCCTTTTGGGCTTGCTGCTCGCGCATGCCGACGCTCGCAGCCAACGGGGTGCTCATCATCCGACCGGCGGCGCACAATTTGCCAGTGCCGCAGAGCGGATCCGCCATCCACGCTACCCGTCTGCTGACCCTCAGGAGTGGCGGAGCTGCCAGATGACGCTACGGCCGAAGGACCAGCACAACGATGCCAGCGCAGCGAGCAGGAACGTGTTTGTCAACCAGTGTTCGCCATGGATCAGCCTCAATGTCAATGCGGCAAGCAAGGCGACCGCCTGCGCGACTGCGATCACCTTGGCCGAATACCGATATGGCAGTGGCGTGCGTAGGGCGGGAACGACGACGGACGTAGCGACGTAGCCATATCGCAGCGCGCCGATCGCCAGCACCCACCAGCCGGCGATTCCCAGCGCTGCGACGGCGACACTGAGCACCACCAGCATCGCGGCGTCTGTCTCCACATCGAATCTCGCCCCGAAGGCACTGGCCTCTCCCCTGGATCGGGCGACCCGGCCGTCCACACCGTCGAGCGTCAGGCACAGCGCACCCATGACGATCATGGTCAGCACTCCGTGCCTGGCCAGGCCGCCGGCCAATGCCTGCAGCGCGAGACCCGCGAGAAAGCAGACCCCCACCCCTCGTACCAGCGTCACCACGTCCGCTGTGCCGAAACTTCTGGCGCGGGAATTCCTCATGATCAAGGCGGCCAGCACCAGGAAGCAGAAGGTTGCAGCGGAGGCGGACAGCCAGCCGAGCTGCCAACCCAACAGCGCGGACCCCACAAGTACTGGACCAATGGCGGCGAGCAGCCAGTACTCCGAAGTGCTTCGCCTGCTCGGCAACAGCAGCGGCGTCACCAACGTTCTCATCACCCACTCAGACGACCGATCAGCTCAATGGGTTCAGCTTGTCAGGGGGAAGCCGGTGGCTGCCGGGAATGCCTGTGGCTATCCGCCATCCTCATCCCTCGGCTGCGCGGGACCATTAGGCTCGCAGGCGTGAGAAACGGGGTGAGATGAGGATGCGAGCTGGCGTCGCCGCTGGGCACCCATCGACCGCGCGGGCGGGAGCCGACATGCTCTCCCGCGGCGGTAGCGCCGTCGACGCCGCGGTCGCAATGATGCTGGTCAGCTGCGCCGCGGAGGCGATCTTTACCGGCCTCGGCGGCGGCGGTTTCGCGACGGTCTACGATGCCGCGACCGGCCAAGTGCGTTGCTTGGATTTCTTCGTCGCGGTTCCGGGCCTCGGCGGCAAGCGGCCGAGTCCGGCCACAGCCATCGAGGTGACCTTTATCGGCCAGCATGTGCCGTACGAGATCGGGCCGGCGACTGTTGCGGTGCCGGGAATCCCCGCTGGAGCGCACTATCTATGGCAGAGGTGGGGACGGCTCCCCTGGGGGACCGTCACCGCGCCGGGACGCGAGGCGTCCTACGGCACGCCCTTTCCAGCGATGCACGCTCAAGTCCTCCCGCGGGTTGCTGCTGCGATGTGTGTCGGAGAGGGCGTCGAGGTCTATCAACGTCCGGACGGCTTATACCTCCAGTCCGGTGACCCGTTGCGGCATCCTGATCATCACCGAGCGTACGAACTGATGCTGCGGGATCCACACGCCTTTTATCACGGTGCCTACGCCGACGCACTCGTTGTCGCCGTATCCGACGGCGGCGCTCTGACCCAGGAAGACCTCGATGCCTACCGCGTGATTGAGTACACTCCGCGATCGGTTCGGGTGAACGACTTCACCGTGCACGCCCGCGGTAATGATCTTGACGATCTGCTCGGCACGATGGAACGGGTGACGCCGGCGGTACACGACGATCCGACAACTGATGCACACTCGGCCGCGGCCTTGATCGACGCCCTGCGTGCTCCGAGCAAGCGGGCTGAGACGACCAACATCGTCGCCGTCGACGAGCAAGGCGACGGCTGCGTCATCACCACCAGTCTTGGCCTCGGCTCCGGAGTATGGGTACCCGGCTACGGCGTTCACCTCAATTCGATGTTGGGTGAAGGAGAACTGGTTCGAGGACTGGTGCACCCTGGTGTCCGAATGGGTTCGATGATGTCACCCCTGATCGCACTGGATGATCATGGACGTTTGGCCGCCATTGCCGGCGCCGCAGGTGGCAGTCGAATCCGTCCCGCACTGGTGCAGTGCGTTCTTCGGATGCTGCGCGGAGCTGCGCCGCAAGAAGCCATCGATGCACCTCGGCTCAACGCGCTGCCCGATCTGGTGCGGTTAGAACCGGGCTTCTTCTCGCACGTGATCCGCGCCCTCGAGGCGGATGGTTACAAGATCGCGATCGCTGATCACCGGGATCCTTATTTCGGGGGCGTGTCGGCACTCAGTCCGCTGGGTGGCGGAGCCGATCCTCGCCGTAGCGGCGTCGTCATCATGTTGTGATTCCCGACTTGTCAGCGTCTCAGCGGGCTATAGCCCCTTGTGACGCTGACAAGTCGGCTGCGTAGGGTCAGCACGTGATGATCCCAGCCTCGACCTACCGTCTGCAGGTCAATCGCAGCTTCACCTTGGACGACGCAGCCCGACTCATCGACTACCTCAGCGAGCTCGGCGTTGGAGCTGTCTACCTCTCACCTATCCTGCAGTCGACAATCGGTTCTGATCATGGTTACGACACGACCGATGTCACCCGTGTGGACCAGGACCGGGGCGGTCCGGAGGCGCTGGAACGGCTGCTGACCAGTGCCCGATCGGCTGGGCTCGGGGTGATCATCGACATCGTGCCGAATCATCTCGGCATTGAGCATCCGATCGAGAATCCAGCCTGGTGGGACGTGCTGCGGCTCGGCCCAAAGTCGCCGTACGCCTCCTGGTTCGACATCGACTGGAGCCGGGGCAGGATCATTGTCCCGATCCTGGGTGATGATGCCCAGTTGACCGTAGCGGACGGCGAGCTGCGCTACTTCGAACACCGCTTTCCGCTCGCCCCAGGGAGCTGGTCCGAAGGCGAGGATGCCGAGGCTGTGCATGATCGGCAGCACTATCAGCTGGTGCACTACTCCAGTGGCAATACCGAGATCAACTACCGCCGATTCTTCGCTATCACCACACTCGCTGGGGTACGCGTTGAGGATGCCGAGGTGTTCTCGGCCACGCATGCACTCGTCAAAGACTGGTGCGCGGCCGGCATAGCCGGGCTGCGCATCGACCACCCCGACGGCCTGCGGGATCCACTTGGCTACCTGCATCGGCTGCGATCCTTAGCCTCGGAGCAATGGATCACCGTAGAGAAGATCCTCGAGGCAGGCGAGGAACTGCCGAAGACCTGGCCGGTTGCTGGTACCACCGGTTACGACGCGATGCGCGAGGTGAACGGCGTCTTCATCGACCATGATCATGAGCCAGAGTTCACCGCCCACTACCAACGGCTGACCGGGGACCAGGGCGCCATCAGTGATCACATCGAAGCCGGCAAGCGTCTGGTGGTGAACACCCTGCTCCCCGCCGAGGTGCGACGGATGGCGGCATTGACTCGTGATATTCCCAATGCGGGGCAGGCACTGGCCGAGGTGGCGATTGCATTCGAGGTCTATCGCTCGTATCTGCCGGAAGGTGTTGCTGATCTTGACCACGCCCTCGCGACGGCCGCCCAGCGACGACCCGAGCTGGCCGACACTATTGATCAGCTCAGTCCGCGACTCCATGATCACGGTGACGATCTGGCCCTGCGCATGCAACAGCTGAGCAGCGCCGCCATGGCCAAGGGCGTTGAGGACACCGCGTACTACCGATACTCGCGCTTTATCGCGCTCAACGAGGTCGGCGGCAATCCGGATCAGTTCGGCATTCCACTCCAGGACTTCCACTCACTTCAGGTAGCGAGGCTGAATCACCAGCCTGCCTCGATGACGGGCCTGTCGACCCACGACACCAAGCGCGGTGAGGACGTGCGCGCCAGGCTGGCAGTGCTGTCGGAGATTCCCCAGGCCTGGGCTGGCTTCGCGGAGCTGTTCTTGAGCAGGACCACCATCCCAAACCGCCTCTTCGGGTACTTCCTCGCACAGACGCTGGTGGGCACCGGGCCGATTGAACGTGCGCGGATGCACGCCTACGCGGAGAAGGCGATGCGTGAGGCCAGCGATGGCACAACGTGGACTGCCCCGGATCCGTCGTACGAAGCAGCTGTACATCAGGCCGTCGATAGCGCGTACGACGATCCGCAGCTGCGGCACGCGTGGGACCAGCTCGACGCGAAGATCACAGGTCCAGGCTGGTCAAACTCACTGGGCCAGAAGCTCGTTCAGCTGACCATGCCCGGCGTGCCGGACGTCTACCAAGGCACCGAGCTTTGGGACGACTCGCTGGTCGATCCGGACAATCGGCGACCGGTCGACTTCGAGCAACGCATGCGACTGCTGGAATCGCTTGGCGATGCTCCGCCCGGCATCGACGAAACCGGCGCGGCCAAACTCTGGATCACCCGGCAGGCGCTACGGCTGCGTCGCAACCAGCCCAGCTCGTTCACTGGCTACGACGCACTCGAAGCCAGCGGCCCAGCACATGATCACCTGATCGGTTTCGACCGCGGGGGCGCACTCACGTTCGCCACTCGACTGCCCATTGGACTCTCTGCGGCCGGGGGCTGGCGTCAGAGCACCGTTGAAATCTCCGCGCCACACATCGACGTGCTTACAGGCCAACGATGGAGCGGAACCGTTGCAGTCGAAGATCTGCTGGCTCTATATCCGGTCGCGCTGCTGGCGGCCGATGATCACAAGTAGGTCGGCTATTCGAGTACGAAGGTGACCAGCAGGTTGACCCGGTAGGCAACAATATTGCCGTCGCGAACGTCGACCGACTGCTCCTTAACCCAAGCCGACGTGACACCACGCAACGTCGCATTGGCCCGATCGAGGCCAACCTTCACGGCGTCTTCAAAACCTGTGTCGGATCTGGCGCTGATCTCGGTGACGCGAGCGACGGTGCCTGGCACGATGACCTCCTCAGGAGTCAAAGCTGGATCAAATGATCACAGCTGTGACCCATCTAACTCCCGCTTTAGGAGCCGGCGGAAGTGGTTCGCTGATCACATTGCAAGAAAGGTCAAGAGGCCCCGGACTCCTACCGAAGTCCGGGGCCTCTCTCGATCAGATCAGAAAGCCGGCGACCGCTACTTGATGATCTTCGTCACTCGACCGGCGCCAACTGTACGACCGCCTTCGCGGATAGCAAACTTCAGCTCCTCTTCCATAGCGATCGGCTGAATGAGCTGCACGGACATATCAGTGTTGTCACCAGGCATCACCATGTCGGTGCCCTCCGGGAGATTCACGACCCCAGTCACGTCAGTGGTACGGAAGTAGAACTGCGGACGGTAGTTGTTGAAGAACGGCGTGTGACGACCGCCCTCCTCCTTGGAGAGGATGTAGACCCGAGCCTCGAAGTCGGTGTGCGGAGTCGTGGTACCCGGCTTGATCACGACCATGCCGCGCTCGACGTCCTCGCGCTTTGTGCCGCGGAGCAACAGGCCGACATTCTCACCCGCCTGGCCCTCGTCTAGCAGCTTGCGGAACATCTCTACGCCGGTCACCGTGGTGGTCTGCTTGCTGTCCCGGATCCCGATTATGTCCACGGTCTCCATGACCTTGATCACGCCGCGCTCGATTCGTCCGGTGACGACGGTGCCGCGGCCAGTGATGGTGAAGACATCCTCCACCGGCATGAGGAATGGCTTGTCGACCTCACGGATTGGTTGCGGGATGTAGTTGTCCACCGCATCCATGAGCTCCATAACGGAATCGCTCCACTTGGCGTCACCGTTCAGCGCCGGAAGCGCTGCGACTCTGATGACGGGGAGGTCGTCGCCCGGGAATTCGTACTCGGTGAGCAACTCCCGAACCTCGAGCTCGACCAGCTCCAAGATCTCGTCGTCATCAACCATGTCGCACTTGTTCAGCGCCACCACGATCGCAGGAACGCCGACCTGGCGAGCCAACAAGACGTGCTCGCGCGTCTGCGGCATCGGGCCGTCAGTCGCGGCAACCACCAAGATGGCACCATCCATCTGCGCTGCGCCGGTGATCATGTTCTTGATGTAGTCAGCGTGACCGGGGCAGTCGACGTGCGCATAGTGCCGCTTCTCGGTCTGGTACTCCACGTGTGCGATGGAGATCGTGATACCGCGCTGGCGCTCCTCGGGCGCCTTGTCGATCTGCTCGAACGCCGACACTTGGTTTAGGGTCGGGAACTTGTCGTGCAGCACCTTGGTGATCGCCGCGGTCAGTGTGGTCTTTCCATGGTCGATGTGCCCGATGGTGCCAATGTTGACGTGCGGCTTTGTCCGCTCGAACTTCGCCTTTGCCACTGAGGCTCCTCCTGGATGTTCGCCACGCTGGTCGCGGGGCGTTTCTTG
>JAICEV010000144.1 GCA_025923975.1 Propionibacteriaceae bacterium | reverse complement strand
GGCGCCGACCTTCACCGGGCTGAACAACCTTGACGGTCGTGGCCGCTACGGTCCCTGCACTCATGGCGCACCTCGATTTGGTTGACACATGTGTACAGTGAAGCAGCAGCACAGCGCCTCGTCAAGATTGGCTAACATATGTGTTCAGCGAAAGTAGCGTCCCCACGCCCATACCGGAAGACGATGCGTGCGCTCACCGAAGCCGAGACCCGGCAACGAATCGTCGAAGCAACGGTCGAGCTCCACCAAACGCTCGGCCCAGCGAAGACGACCATCAAGGCCATCGCCGAGCGCGCGGGCGTGCAGCGTGCCACGGTGTACAACCACTTCCCCGATCTCCAGGTGCTCTTCGAGGCGTGCAACGCCCACTACTACGAGCGGCATCCCATGCCCGACCCGACCTCGTGGGTCGGCATCGCCTCACCCAACGAGCGCTTTCACGTCGCAGTGCGCGAACTGTATCGGTGGTACGAGGAAACGGAGACGATGCTCTCGGTAGGCATCCGCGATATCGATGCTGTCCCGCCGGCGGCCCGCGAGGCGTTCTTCGGATACTTCCGCCACGTCGCTCGTTCACTGATGACGGGACGCCGCGAGCGAGGTCATAAGCGCGTGCGCACGGCGGCAGCCGTCGGCCACGCGATCTCGTTCGTGACATGGCACTCGCTCGTCCGGGGGGGATCGCTCACAAGCGAAGAGGCTGCCGATCTCATGGAGGCGATGGTCGGCGCGGCGGCGGGATGACGGCTTCGTGTGAGCGAGCGTCGTGACGATGGGCACAAGCACGGCTTCTGAGAATTGCCCTGGCCCCATGCAATGGCCCCGAATCCGAGATTCTCGGGGCACCTCAAGCGCAGCCGCCGCCCGGTCTACCTCAGGTGAGAAAACCTCAGTACCCGCAAGGAACTCATCGGGCGGCGGAGCGTCAACTGCACTCAAGCAGAGATGCAGGACGTCTGTTCAATTTTGTCAGTGGTCTTCGGTAGTTTCACTGGCATGTCAGCGCTCGAGATCGAACCACCGTCTGCGGACGGGTTGGCGATGCGTCTCGACGAGATGCTCGCTGAGCTGGCCGGAGCCGTTACCGATGGCAGCCCGGCCAGTGATGCGGCCCGGATTGATCGGATTGCCCGGTTAGAGAAGCTGCGGGCCGCCACGGCGGCATTGCAGGCCACCGAGTCGGTGCGGTTCGCTCAATCCCAGGTGGCGGAGCAGCTGGCCGCGGATGTGCATCCGGATGCGATCGGTCGCGGCATCGCCGAACAAATCGGCCTCGCCTGCCGCATCTCCCCGACGACCGCCGCCCGCCGGCTCAACACCGCGCGGGCACTGTGGTTCGAGCTGCCCGGCACCTACAGCCAGCTCGTTACTGGAGAACTCAGCGAACGAGTCGCCGAGGCAGTGGTGAGCGAAACCCGGCACCTCAATGCCGACAAACGCCGCCAAGTCGACCAGCAAATCAAAACTGCTGGCATTGCCCAGATGGGATTCAAAGCAGCTACGGCTGCGGCGCGCAAAGTGGCCTACGAGGCTGATCGGCAAGGCTATCTACAGCGGGGCCGCACCGAACGCAAACATCGCCGGGTCGGTGTCCGCTCAGCACCCGACACCATGGCCGTCCTGAGCGGCTACCTGCCGGTCGAACAAGGCATCGCCTGCTACGCCGCACTGCGGCAACACGCCGACAGTGCTGCCGCCAGCGGAGATGGGCGCACTCGTGATCAGATCATGGCCGACACGCTCGTCGAACGCATCACCGGCCAAACCACCGCTGCCGACGTCAATATTGAGCTGCAGCTGCTGATGCCGCTCGACACGTTGATCAACCCCGATGATCACAGCGCCGCCGTCATTCCCGGTTACGGGCCGCTATCCAGCCAGCTCGCCCGCGAGATCATGACCGACAGCAAGGGCCGCAAATGGTGGCGCCGGCTCTTCACCGCACCCCAAGGATCGTCCAAAGGCCCTGCCCCGATTGTGGGCGGCGATCCGACACGCCGCTACTTCGACGGCTGGCTCACCCAACTGATCAAGTTGCGCGACCAAACCTGTCGGGATCCCTTCTGTGACGCCGCCATCCGACACATCGACCACATCACCCGCCACGCCGACGGTGGACCTACCAGTTACAGCAACGGACGCGGCGCCTGCGCCAGAGGCAACCTGGTCCGCGAAATGCCCGGCTGGCACATCAAGCTCATAGATTGCGGCTTCCACGGCGGGCCACACAAGATCATCATCACCACACCCACCGGCCACCACTACCTCAGCCGCGCACCCGACCCGCCATAAGGGAAGGGCAGCACAACAGCGTCTCAGCGGAATCGCCTGACGTTGAAGTCGATAAGCATTGGGTGGGACGCACCGGTCATGATCTCGTAGGCCAGAAGCTCACCGGCGATCAGGCCGAGGGTTGCACCGCTGTGAGTGAAGGCGAGGTAGAGACCTGGCACATCGTCGACGCGTCCGAGGACTGGCTCGCCGTCGCCCGGAACCGGCTTGGGGCCAATCCCGCACCAGGCGGCCTCGAGCTTGGGTGCGCCTTGCAGAACCAGAGATGCCTCGGCGAGCAGCGACTCAGTGATCGCCGGCGGTACCTCATAGCTGCCGTCCGCGGCCTGCCTGATGTGGGCGTTGGCCCAGTCGGAGTCGATCGCCAGCGCACCGTCAGGAGTCGGACGCAAAGACACACGCGGAGTGTTGAGTACGGCACGTAGCGGATGGTGCACAGGTCGGCTGGTGACCAGAAGGGAGATCGGCGTGGCATCCGGGATGATGATGCCAAGATCAGCAGCCATCGCCGGCACCGCGGCACCGGCTGCCAAGACCACAGCGTCTGCCCCAACAAGATCGCCACCTTCGGTGGCGACACCGCTGATCGAGCCGGCACTGCTTCGGACGGTGCACTTCCCTGCATTGGTGACCAGCTGTCCACCGCGTTCCTGGAAGTCTTTGATCAAGAACTGGACGAGGCTCGGCAGGTCGACCCAGCCCTCGCCCGGATTCCAGATAGCGCCAGCGTCAGGGATGGCTGTTGCATTGACGCCCGGGGTGTGGGCTTCAGCATCTTGCGCCTTGACCAAGTGGCTGTCGTAGCCGTGAGCCACCTCATGATCATGACGTCGGTGCAACTCCGCACCTTTGTCCTCGGCATGCCAGACCAGTCCGCCCGCGAAGCGCAACCAGCGGAGGCGCGGCTGTTGAGCCCACAGCGTGCGATAGCGATCGATGCCGGCTATCCGGAGCCGATGGTAAGGCTCCCTCCACATACCGGCTGAGTTCAGCCAGGACAGCGAACGCCCTGACGCGCCACTCGTTAGCGCACTCTCGGTGAGCAGGATCACGTCCGCACCAGCATTAGCCAGCTGCTGGGCAGTGGATACGCCGATTACGCCACCACCGACGACGGCGACCTTGATCGCGGAGGAGCTAGTCATGAATCAACCATCCCTAGTCCACGAGTCCAGCGCCAGCACAGGCCCACCACTTGCAGCTGATTTGCCGATGATGTGATTGAGGCGTCCAGTTCCATTCTTCTTGGGAGGGTTCGTCGTGTCCGAAGCCGCAAACGACTCAATCAATCGACTCTCAGAGCTGACGCTGGAGGAGAAGGCGTCGCTGTGCCTTGGTTCAGATTTCTGGCACACGGCGCCGGTGGAACGCCTCGGCATCCCGCGAATCATGGTCTCCGATGGTCCGCACGGTCTGCGCGCCCAACTGGAGGAGGCCGACCACGTTGGAATCGGAGGCAGCGCGCCTGCGACGTGCTTCCCGACAGCCTCCGCGCTGGGCTCCTCCTGGAATCCGGAACTCTTTCGAACTGTGGGCGAGGCGCTGGGCCGAGAGGCGAAGAAGTTGGGCGTCTCGGTCGTGCTAGGGCCGGGGATCAATATGAAACGGTCGCCATTGTGCGGGCGGAACTTTGAATATGTCTCCGAAGATCCCTGGCTGGCCGGAGAACTCGCGACCGCGATGGTGCACGGCATCCAGAGCCAAGGGATTGGTACCTCGCTGAAGCACTATGCCGCGAACAACCAGGAAGATGATCGACTTCGGGTCAGTGCTGAGGTCGATGAGCGGACCTTGCGGGAGATCTATCTGCCGGCGTTCGAGCGGGTGGTAAAGCTCTCCCAGCCGTGGACAGTGATGTGTGCCTACAACAAGGTAAACGGCATCTACTGCTCTGAGCACCACTGGTTGTTGACTGAGGTACTACGCGAGGAGTGGGGTTTCGAAGGCCTTGTGGTGTCGGACTGGGGTGCGGTGCATGATCGCGTTGCGGCGCTGAAGGGTGGTCTTGATCTTGAGATGCCGCCCAATCTCGGAGTCAGCGATGCGGCAATCGTCGCTGCGGTACGCGACGGGTCACTGTACGAGTCCATCCTCGACGACTCCGTGAGCCGCGTGCTGCATCTGGTTGATCGGTCTCAGCCCGCGCTTCGCGAGGACGCCTCGTTCGATCCTGATGATCATCATGCACTGGCTCGCCGCGCCGCCCATGAGTCAGCGGTGCTGTTGAAGAACGACGGCGATGTGCTGCCGCTTGAGCCAGAGCCAGGAAGCACGGTCGCCGTGATCGGCGAATTCGCCCGTACGCCGCGGTACCAGGGCGCAGGCAGCTCACAGGTCAACCCCACTCGGCTCGATGTGGCACTGGATGAGTTGCAGTCGGCACTCGCCGGCCGCGCCGAGGTGCGGTTTGCCGCTGGCTTCGGCATCGGAACCACCGACGACGGCGAGCAGCAACTGCTCCAAGAGGCTGTTGAGTTGGCGAGCGGAGCTGATCATGTGGTGGTGTTCCTGGGCCTGCCGGGCGAGGACGAGTCGGAGGGTTTCGACCGGACTCATATCGATTTGCCCGCCAACCAGTTGGTCCTCCTGCACGCGCTGGCTGAGGTACATGATCGGCTGATTGTGATCTTGGCGAACGGCGGCATAGTCCGAGTCTCAACTTGGGAGGACAGGGTTGCAGCGATCTTGGAATGCTGGCTGTCCGGGCAGGCGGCCGGCGGCGCCGCCGTCGATCTGCTACTAGGTGTCGCCAACCCCACCGGCAAGCTGGCCGAGACCATCCCCGTACGACTCCACGACAACTCGTCGTACCTGAACTTCCCCGGAGAGGAGGGCATCGTTCAGTACGGCGAAGGAATCTTCATCGGCTACCGCGCCTACGACAGGCTCATCCAGCCGGTGAGCTACCCATTTGGGTTCGGGCTGTCGTACACCAGCTTCCGGATCGACGATGTGGACGTCTCGATCACCGGCTCGGTGCCAGACGGCGATCTTGCGGTGACGGTCACGGCATCTGTCACGAACACCGGCCGGCGGCCTGGCGCTGAGGTGGTCCAGGTCTACGTCGGAGACATCGAGGCATCCGTGGCGCGGCCGCTACGTGAACTGAAGGGGTTCGTCAAAGTGCACCTCGAGCCGGGTGAGACGCAGCACGTGAGCTGCCAACTCGACGAGCGAGCGTTCGCCTTCTGGTCCAGACGGTTCCAGCGGTGGGTGGTCGAGTCCGGTGAGTTCATGATCGCTGTAGGCAGCTCGTCGCGCGACCTAGTCGCCACCGAAACGATCACTCTGGACGCACCACGTCTGGCCCTGCCGCTTGGACCCGACTCTACGCTTCACGAATGGCTCGAGGATGACCGTGGCCGTGAGCTGATCAGTAAGCGGGATATGCGGCTCCTGCAGGATCCGGAATTGATCAAGGTGATCGGTACCATGCCCATGCACACGCTGGCGGCATTCCAAGGCATGGCACTCAGCCACGACGAGTTGGATGAGCTGATCGCCGAGCTCTAGTTCCCCGACTTGTCAGCGTCAGTGGTCGTCGGAGCAACCGCCGGCGCTGACAAGTCGGAATAGACGTCATCCCGTAGTAGGAGATGCGCGTCATCCGCGCGGTCTACCACCTGCGGCAAATTTGGGACATGCGGACGATGTGCGGAATCCGCCTCCCCGCGACGCTGAAGTACATGGCGAACACACAGACATTGCCGGCGCGGGTCGAGGGCGCGGCAGATACCAAGCAGTACTCCTTGACGAAGATTCTGGCCATCTGGGCGTCTGTGACAGTCCCGATGGGAGTGCTGGCCTGGGTCGTGGGCCCGGCCATCATCCCCCACACGTCACTCCACCCCGGACTTGTGCACTGGATGCTCATGGTGGTCGGAATGATCTGGCAGTTCGTGATCTCTCTGGCCGTGCTGCGGCACGAGCTGGGTGGCCTGCACTGGCCCAGCCTCAAGAAGCGGATCTGGCTCAACCTGCCGCGTGACCCGCGCACCGGCAAACCACGAAAGATCCTGTTCTTGTGGGCCGTGCCAGCTATCGCAGCCAATGTTCTCGGCGGATTCCTGGCCATTCGGCTGGACGCGGCGTGGACCAACTGGCTGCCAGGCCTAGACGAGCCCTCCTACGCCAACCTCCAGGTCCTGGCAGATCCGCACTTCCAGGGTCAGTGGTGGATTCTCGGGCTTACGCTGACGAGCCTGCTGTTCAACTACCTTCTCGGAGAGGAGCTGCTCTTCCGCGGAGTGTTGCTACCGAAGATGGCCGGTGTATTCGGCCGCTGGGACTGGGTCGCGAACACGGTGCTCTTCGGGCTCTACCACGTGCACAAGATCTGGGCCTGGCCGAGCATGATCACCAGCTCCTTCGGCTACGCCTGGGCTGCCAAGCGCTACCGGAGCATGTGGTTGGGCGTCATTGTGCATGGAATTGAGGGCTACTTCATCGTGCTCGTCGTGGCGATCCTCGCCGGCTGGTATCCGTGATGAACCCTTGATCACGGTGCTATGTGACCAAGGAGCGGGCCGCCTCTGCGATGCCTTCTGGGGACATCCCATAACGATCCAGCAGGTAGCCGGCCGAGCCGGTGGGTGCGAACTCCGGGACGCCCAGAATTTTGATCTTGATCGGATGGTTCTGCACGACGGTTTCCGCGACCGCACCTCCCAGTGCGCCGGCAACGGTGGCTTCCTCCGCCGTAACGATGCCGCGGGTCTCACGGGCAGCCTGCAGCACAGCATCCGTATCCAGCGGTTTTACTGTGGGCATGGAAATCACCCGAGCGGAGATGCCTTGATCCTGAAGCTGCTCGGCGGCAACCAGAGCGCGCCAGAGAACAGTGCCATTGCTGATCAAGGTGACGTCGTCGCCGTCGCGTAGCGTGATCGCCTTGCCGGGAACGAAGGTATAGTCCGCGGGATATATCTCGGGCACGCTCATCCGGCTGACCCGAATAAACACCGGACCTTCGACTTCAGCTGCCCAGCGCATGGCGGCTGCGGTCTCGATCGGGTCGGCCGGTACCACGATGGTGATGTTGTGGATGGCTCGCAGCCACGCGATGTCCTCAATGGAGTGGTGGGTCGGGCCAAGCTCGCCGTACGCCATGCCGGGGCTCATGCCGCACAGCTTGACGTTGCGGTTCGAGTACGCAACGTCGGCTTTGATCTGCTCCAATGCCCGGCCCGTCAGAAAACAGGAGGCCGCCGAGACAAAGGCGATGCGGCCACCATTAGCCAGTCCAGCCGCCACGCCCACCATGTCCTGCTCGGCAATGCCAACGTTGATCAGCCGGTCGGGGAACGCCTTCTTGAACGCGTCGAGCTTGCTGGATCCGACCGAGTCATTGACCACACCAACGATGCGGTGGTTCTCGTGTGCCAGCTCGGCGAGGGTTTCGACGTAGGCGTTGCGGCAGTCGTAGCGCGGCCGGTCGGCTATCGACTGAGTAGCTTCAGAAATCTCGGTCATGCGGCACCTCCTCGGCGATCGGCTGCGTCGAGTTCATCGAGAGCCAACTCCAGCTGTTCTGCTGACGGGACCTTGTGATGCCACGCCGCGTTATTGCTCATGAACGTGATCGGGTGGCCTTTGTGTGTGTGAGCGATCACGAACGTGGGCTTGCCCGGCCGGAACGGCACGGACGACAACACATCGAGCAGCTCGCCATGATCATGACCATTGACTTCCACAACCGCGAATCCGAAGGCGGCTGCCTTATGATCAAGCGGCTCAAGATCATTGGTCTCACGCACCGTCGCGCCCTGCTGCAGCCGATTGCGATCCACGATGACGGTGAGCCGGTCCAGCTCGTAATGGGACGCAGCCATCATTGCCTCCCAGTTGCTGCCCTCCTGTAGCTCGCCGTCCCCAACGAGCACGTACGTG
>JAICEV010000143.1 GCA_025923975.1 Propionibacteriaceae bacterium | reverse complement strand
TCAAGGGCCAGCATTAACACCTGGATGTGGTACAGCAGCTGGCTGATCTCTTCGGCCGCCTGGTCCTTGGATTGGTATTCCGCCGCCATCCACACCTCGGCCGCCTCCTCAACGATCTTTTTGCCGATCTCGTGTACACCCGCATCAACTCGGGCGACCGTCGAGGAGCGTGGGTCGTGGCGAGCAACCTTCGCCGTGAGCTCAGCAAAAAGGCTGTCAAAGGACTTTGGCGCGGTCACGCCGGTCAGCCTAGTGTTGTAGCTGCCCCGACTTGTCAGAACTGGGAAGTGCTATGGCGGCTCAGTCTGACAAGTCGGTGCATGCTCAGCCGACGGTTTCCACCGCTGGAGAGGCGACGCTAGAAGCAGCTTCGGCTCGCTCACGGCGCTCTATCCGTAGCCAGGCCACAAAGCCAATGACGCAGATTGCGCCATAGACGATGTACATGATCGCCGACGGGTAGTAGCCCGCGATCAACAACAGTGGAACACCGACGGCATCAACTGCGATCCAGATCAACCAAAACTCCACCCAGCCCCGGGCCATGCCGTACGTGGCCAGGATGGAGCCGGTCAGGATCCAGGCATCGGCCAATGGACCCCAGGATCCCAGCGCCTTCAGGGCGAAGTAGAAGATCGTCGTGAGAGCTACGGCTCCTACCAGGAGCTGCAAACGACCGCTCGCACCGGCCCAGCGGGGCCGTACCCCTACACCTTCCTCCGCGTGTGACTTCCGGAACTGGTACCAGCGCACCCAGCCGTACACGCTGACGATGATGAAGAAGATTTGGCGACTTGCCTGACCCCATAAGTCCAGCTTCTGAGGGGTGTCGAACGGGCCACCGATGGCAGTTCCGACAAAAACGGTGAACAACAAGACGTTGCCCACAATGCCGACGGGCCACGCGGCGACCTTGCGCCGCATGCCCAGCAGGGCGCTTGCCAATCCGAACCCATTGCCGATGATCTCGCGCCACAGAATGGCACTCGAACCGATTACGAGCTCGGCTTGTAGCAACCGCAGGAGTACTTCTTGGAGATCCATTGATCCCTCCACTCATCCGGTCGCACGATAGCCGGGGTGGAAGAGCACACATCGTCGCGCCGCACTGGCCGACGATGACGCACTCGCGTGAACCTCCCATCCGGACTTTCACCGTCGGTTGTGGAGTTTCACCACATCAACCCTGCGCTGGAAGCGGAGGGGTCGCGGACTGTCACCGCCGGTTCGGACTTTCACCGACCCCGGTACACGCGCGAGTTCTCAACTCGTCGCGCACACTCTACTCCGACTTCTCAGCGTCTCAGAGGGCTATAGCCCGCTGAGACGCTGACATGTCGGAGTAGTCACGGGCTACAACGTCACGCCGAGAAGGGCTTCGCAGGCACGGGCGACCAATGCCGGCCCTTCCACGTCGTCGCTGTCGATTGCGACCGACGCTCCCGCCCATGCGTCCACAGCGGCCAGCGCAGTCGGCGCATCAAGGTCATTTGCAAGAGCCGCACGCACCTGGACCAGTACCTCATCTGCATTCAGGCCGGCATCCAGCCGGACCGCTTCCCGCCACCGATTGAGACGGAGCTGCGCGGAGCCGAGCATCTCATCAGTCCAGTCCCAATCCTCACGGTAGTGATGGGCAAGCAACGCAAGCCGGATGGCCATAGGGTCGACGCCGGACGCCCGCAACGCCGAGACGAAAACCAGGTTGCCCTTGGATTTCGACATCTTCTCCCCGTTCAGGCCCACCATGCCGCTATGCACGTACGCCTTGGCAAACGGTTGGTCGGTGGCCACTCGACCCTGTGCCGCGCACATCTCGTGGTGCGGGAAGATCAGGTCGCTGCCACCGGCCTGGACATCAAATCCTGCGCCGAGACGGTCCAGGGCAATTGCGGTGCATTCGATGTGCCAGCCGGGCCGCCCGGCACCGAGCATGGACTCCCACCTCGGCTCCCCCGCCCTCGCGTGGCGCCAGACTAGGCAATCAAGAGGAGCCTTCTTGCCCAGCCGATCGGGATCACCGCCGCGCTCGGCGAAGATTGCAATTGCCTCATCCTCGGAAAGGTGAGCGAGTGATCCGAACTCCGAGTCACTCGCCTGTGCGAAGTACAGGTCCTCGAACTCGCTGTCGTCCACTGGATAGACGGCCTGGCGTCGTCGCAATTGGTCGATCAGGTCCACGATCAGCGGCATCGACTCAACAGCGCCCACGTAGTGCTGCGGTGGCAGGACGTTCAGTGCTGCCATGTCTTCTCTGAAGAGCTGCGTCTCCTGCTCCGCGAGTTCGGCCCAGTCGATGCCGTTGTCGGCGGCACGTTCCAGCAGTGGGTCGTCGATATCGGTCACGTTCTGGACGTAATTCACCTCGAGTCCGCGATCGTGCCAGACCCGGTGAAGCAGGTCGAAGGCGATGTAGGTATTGGCGTGGCCGATATGAGTCGCGTCGTACGGCGTGATGCCGCAGACATACATCCGTGCCGTTCCGGTATCGGGACCGAGCGGCACTAGCTGTTGCGTGGCGGTATCAATGGCCTGCAGAGGAGGTATGGCCGATGGCTGCGGCAGTGAAGGCATCGGGCGGGAGCTCCAGGCCTGCATGGCGTCACCCTATCCAGGTGTAAGAGGCCGATCGTTTAGAACGGCGGCCACGGGATGGACGGCCACTCACCCCGAGGTCGCGGCAGCCGTCGGCGTGTGAGCAGTAGGTCTGCACGGCGTACCAGGGCTGCGATCTCTCGATCACTGAGCAGCGTGCCGAGCTGATCGGGTGCTTCGTCGCGAGCTTTTCGTACCGCAGCTAGCTCTCGCAGGTTCAGCTCGCAACCTGCCCAGCCCCATAGCAACGTCCGTAGCTTGTGATCAGTATGGAAGCTCACCCCATGATCAACTCCGAACACCCGGCCGGCACTACCGAGGATATGGCCTCCCTTGCGGTCGGCGTTGTTGATCAGCACGTCGAAAACGGCGAGCAACCGAAGATCAGCGATATCGGCATGGATCACCGAGACCGGGTGATCGTTCGCGTCGAAGCCTTCCACGGATGCGAACCAGCCCTGTTGGGGCACGGCCGAGCTTGGCACAAGATCAACGAGCTTGTTGGTTGCTGCCTCATCGACTTCGACCCAGACCTGAAGCGATCCGGGACCGAACGGCCCGTCGAACAGCACCGTAACAGGCACGCAGTCGAAACCACCGATCCGCGATACCTCGTATGCAGCCACCTCCCGAAGGCCGAGAGTACGGTGCGGAAAGTCCCAGAGCGGCCGCTCTCCCTCCAGGGGCTTGTAGACACATTCGATGGGATTGCCATCCGTCTCCAACTCGGCCAAGAAGGTGGCATTGGACGCTTGCAGCAGACGGCCGGTGATTTGCAGTTCGGCCTGCCCGAGCTCTGCCGTCAATGCCGGATGGGGCGGCCGAGCGTCATCCTCGCTCAGGCGACCAAGATCGTCGACAGTCAAAGCGAATCAATCAAACAACGGCCGACGATAGCCGTTGGCGCGTGGGCAAATGTGCCCATGCGGATCGATCGGCTGGAGGCAGAACGGACACGATGGCCGGCCAGCCGCCACCAAGGCTTGGGCGCGGGCCACGAAGTCCCGCGCATAGGAGGCAGTGATCTTGACCACGAAGACCTCGTCGGCATCGATCTCATCAGACTCCTCGGCTGTTGAGGCCGGCGTTGCCGGGGGGCTTTCCTCTTCGACATCGACGTTGGAGAACAACTCGATGACGATGCGGTTGATGCTCGGATCCCAGGCGATGGTCATGGTGCCGACGCGAAACTCCTCAGTGATGGGAGCATCCAGAGGATCGGTATCGCGCGCCTTGGCTGATGCCGGCGGCACGTCCACCTCGCCCGCACTGCGCCTCAGCACTTCGTCGAGCACCCGATCCAGGTGTTCGGCCAGCACCGAGACTTGCTGCTTCTCCAGCGCCACGCTGGTGATCCGATTGCCCTCCCGCGCCTGAAGGAAGAAGGTCCGTTCCCCAGGCTGACCAACCGTCCCTGCCACAAACCGATCGGGCGCGTCATAGCGGTGCACCAGAATCGCCATGCGTAACAGGGTAAGTCAGTTGGGCAATGTGCTCCTAAAGCATTCCGAGGCGTGCCAGCGGACCGCGCGAGGGCTCAATGCGCCGTGTCGGCGGCGCCCAGCCCGCCTCCTACGGGCGCATCGTCGGAGGGCTTCGGCCGGCGGCTGCGCGACCTCTTGCGGGGCGGCGACAGAAAAGTAGACATGTCGACCGTCGTGGAGTTGGCGGTGATCACGTACGGTCGGACCGCGGTATAGCGAACGATCGAGATCGACGCCGGATCCACCACAATCCGCTGAAAGCTGTCCAGGTGCATGCCGAGCGCGTCGGCCAGTACTGCCTTGATCGGGTCTCCGTGGGACACCGCGGCCCAGACGGCATCAGTTCCGTGCTCAGCTTCCATTCGCTCGTTCCAGGCCCGTACTGCGGCGACCGCTCGGCTGGCCATCTCCGACATGGATTCGCCACCGGGAAATCGGACGGATGACGGCTGCTGCTGGACCGCCCCCCATAGCTTGTCCTTGCTCAGCTCACGCAGCGACTTCCCGGTCCACTCGCCGTAGCCACACTCAACTAGTCCCTGCTCCACGGTGAGCACGCAGCAGTCGGTCTGGGCTGCGATCAGCGCCTGGGCGGTTTGCCGGCAGCGGCGTAGCGGGGAAGTCACAACGGCCCGTAGCTGTACACCCGAGAGGCGGGTGGCTAGCTCGGCTACCTGCTGCACGCCGGCCGCATCGAGCTCGACGCCTGAGGTACGCCCGACGAGAACCCCTGCAGTATTCGCTGAGGTTCGGCCGTGGCGGATCAGCAGGACCGTAGTCATGCGCCGAGGCTACAGAGTCGCGGCGGCTAGAGAGTCAGGGAGCGATACCGGCCGTGAACGTAACACAGCAGCTCGTCGGATGGATTCGCCGGAATCTCGACTCGCTCAACCGTCGCGCGCAGCAACAGGCCCCAACCCGCATGCTCTGGATCAGGCTTGAGCCGGGCACCGATCCAGCCAAGGGTGTCCGCCAGCACCGGACCCCATTCCGTGTCATTCCAGGTAGCAAGTGCAAAAGGACCGCCAGGCGCGGGCGCTACTCCGGCGAATGCGTCAGCGAGCGTCCGCTGACTCCACCCCAGCAGATTCACGGTCACCGTCGTGGTCTCGCCCAGCATGTCAGCCAACGCCGATTCCTCGTCAACCAGGCCAATGACCTCGCCGGGATCGCCGTCAGCGACCAGGAACGAGGCGAGAGTCCAGCCGGCCCGACGCCCCCCACCGGCGGCCGCCCAGATGCTGACCGGCAATGTCATCCGACCCCGGAAGCGGCGCAGTGGATTCCTGTCTTGCTCACCCACCTCAAACGGGTGGCTGTGGTGGATCGTCACTTGAATAGTTCTACACCGCGCTATGACGTCGGTTTGCCTCCGGCGACTGCAGGAGCTTTCGGTGAAGGGCCAACATGATGAAGGCAGGTCGCGATGCCTCACCTCACCAAGCGACGAAGGAGCCGGAACCCGGCGAACCGACGTCAGAGCGCAATGTACACGCCGCCCGATCCGGCCCGTTGGACTGATGTGGCGTGGATCACGGCCCGGGCCGGCTTAGCGGCCAGGTTGCCGCGTCCGGACCCTCTACGGTGGACCGGTGCGCGCGCCCATGCGGGGCGATGAGGCGAGGAGCGGTATCGATGGGCTGGCTGGAAGCACTGGTGCTTGGCATCGTGCAAGGCCTGACAGAGTTTCTGCCCATCTCCTCCAGCGCTCATCAATCCATAATCGGGCAGTTCTTCGGTGGCGAGGATCCCGGATCAGCCTTCACCGCGATCACTCAGCTCGGCACGGAGAGCGCCGTGATCATTTACTTTCGGAAGGACATCTGGCTGATCATCAAGAGTTGGACGCTAGCCTTGATCGGCAAGATTCCGCGCAACGACCCAGAGGCCAGGTTGGGTTGGTTGGTGATCATTGGCTCGATTCCGATCGTGGTGCTCGGGCTGGTCTTCCAGGATGCAATTGATCATGGGCTGCGGAACCTCTGGACTACTGCCGCGATGCTTGCCGGTTTCGGCATCATCATCGGGGTGATCGATCGGGTGGCGCTGAATTCGCGGCCGCTGGAGTCTCTCAGCTGGGGACACGGGCTGTTTCTCGGGCTGGTGCAGTCGCTTGCCTTGATTCCGGGCGTCTCCCGATCAGGTGCGACCATCGCCGGCGGGCTGGCGCTCGGATACCAACGGGTGGCGGCCGCCAAGTACTCCTTCCTGCTGGCCATACCCGCCGTGGTTGGCTCCGGCCTGTTCAAACTTGCCGACATTTCCTCCGACCCGGTGCCGCCGGCCTGGGGGCCGATTGCCTTGGCGACGGCGATCTCGTTCGCCATCGGTTACGCCGTGATTGCCTGGTTGCTGCGTTACGTGAGCACGCATACCTTCATGCCATTCGTGATCTATCGATGTGCATTGGCTGTGCTTGTGGCCGTCTTGCTCATTACCGGCGTATTGACCCCGTTGCCTCCACGTTGAGCGCGGGGTGGGTGATCGACTAAGACCCGACACCTGAGCGTTCCAGCGCCTCGGCGGCCATGGTAAGGGCGTTGAGTTTCTCCTCGACCGAGCCGCCGTGCGGCACCAATGCGCAGGTAGTCACCCCAGATGCGGCGAACATCTGGAACCGGTCGGCGATCCGATCGCGATCTCCGAGCAGCGAGGTTTGGTCAATGAAGTCGAACGGAACCGCCGCCATGGCGTCCCGATACCGCTGGCCCAAGTACAAGTCCTGCACCATTGCCGCGGTTTCGCCATAACCCATCCGCACAGCAAGCGCGTTGTAGAAGTTCTTTTCACGACTGCCCATGCCGCCGATATAGAGCGCCGCGTAGCCACGGACCTCATCGGCGCACACGCGAGGATCGGCGCCGGCAACCAGCGGGACGCTCGGCACGACCTCAAACCCGTCGAGGCTCTTGCCGACCAGCGCCCGGCCCGACCGCACGCGTTCCAGCTGCTCAGGCGCGAACTCCGGGGCGTAAAAGATTGCCAGCCAGCCGTCAGCCAGCTCCCCGGCAAGCTCGAGGTTTTTCGGCCCGACGGCAGCCAAGTAAACGGGGATGTGCTCGCTGATCGGGGCAATGGTCAGCTTGAGCGGCTTGCCGGGCCCGTCGGGCAGGGGTAACTGGTAGTGCTCGCCCTGAAAGCTCACCGTCGACCGGGACAGCGCTCTGCTGACCACCTCGAGGTACTCCCGGGTACGAGCCAGCGGCTTGTCGAACCGTACGCCGTGCCAGCCTTCGGAGACCTGCGGTCCCGACACGCCGAGGCCGAGCCGAAAGCGACCCCCGGTCAAGACATCGAGGCTCGCGGCGGTCATCGCTGTCGCGGCAGGGGTTCTGGCAGGGATCTGCATCACCGCCGAGCCAACATCGATCTTCGAGGTCTGGGCGGCAAGCCAGGCGAGAACGGTCGGACTGTCGGAGCCGTACGCCTCGGCCGCCCAGACAACCGCGAAACCGAGGGCCTCAGCGTGCTGAGCCAGTCGTAGCTGTCCGTGCGGATCATCAGACCCGACCAGATAGCCGAGGTTAAGTCCAAGGCGCATGGCAGACACGGTAGTGCCGATGCTGATTGCTTTGCTCGCTGGCGCTCGCTGTGTCCGATGGCTCGCTCCGCTCGCCGCGATGTTCGCTTGAGAGCCGCCGTCTTCGTCCAACCCGCCGAAACGACTGTCGTGGAAGATCTTCTCCAATCTCACGCGCTTCGTCGGCTTCTCCTGCAGATCGGCGGCGCGAACATCGCGAGCGCGGATCGCGCTTAGTCGCCGCCTACTTCGTCGTCGCTCCGGGACGAAGAACATATCCCCTCGCTCCGTGTACATTGCTCGCTCCGCTCGCCGAGGCTGGCGCTTGTGAGCTGCTGCCTTCCTCACTCGCTCGCGGCGAAAGACGTGCCTGCTCGCTCGCTCGTCCAGGACAGCGGCGCACCAGCCTGGCTCAGTACGGCGGCGCGCGATCCGTTAGCCCATTAGGGTCTCCCTCATGGAAACTCGGCAGGTCGGGTGCAGCGGATTGCGCGTATCCCGGCTCGGGCTCGGCACCATGACCTGGGGCCGCGACACGCCCGCCGAGAACGCCCATGCCCTGCTTGAGATGTTCTGCGATGCCGGCGGCACGTTGATCG
>JAICEV010000142.1 GCA_025923975.1 Propionibacteriaceae bacterium | reverse complement strand
GGCAGCCAGATGTTGATCTTGGGTCTGGCCGGTGCCAACCGGTCGGGTAACAGTGGGGTTCTGAGTTTGGGTCATGATCATGGCCTTTCAGATGTGGTCATATCGGTCGTCGTCCTGCGGACGTGCGGAACATGAGTCGTGCAGACACCATCACCGTGCGCAATGGTGGCGAGGCGCTGCACATGAACACCAAGGAGACGGGAAAACGCTGCAGTCTCAACCTCGCAGATCTTAGGAAAGCGCTCGGCTACGTGCGCTACCGGGCAGTGATGCTGGCAAAGCTGTTCACCGATCGCAGATGGCAGGGTGGACGCCACATACCCGTCTTCTGACAACGCAACCGCGAGAGCCTGAGCCGGCGTAGCGTCCGTCCCGACGGTTGCCATCCGCTCCCTGTAGCGCTTCTCGCTCTGAGCCATTCTCGTCTCTGCGAAGCGCGTGACGGCATCCTCGCCCGAGGCAGTTGCCAGAAACTCCAAGGCGTCGACAGCCATATCGTCGTACGCGGTGTAGAACACCGAACGACCGGCGTCGGTGAGCACAAAGACCTTGGCAGGGCGGCCGCGCCCGCGGGTGCCGTAGACCCGTCGCTCGCGAGCGACGAGATGGCCCGCGGCGAGCAGTACGTCGAGATGCCGCCGAATCGCCGCTGGGGTCAACCCCAGCCGCTCGGCCAACTCCGCAGCAGTCGACGGCCCGTGCTCAAGGATGGAACTGGCCACTCGCTGCCGCGTAGAGGCGTCGGTCTCTACGCTCTGAGGAACCCCAGCGGCACTAGATGTGACCCGCTGGTTGTTTTTCACAACGCCAGTGTGCCTTAATTCAGCAAACGGGTTCAAATAAGGCACCCCTTAGTAGCTTCCGACCGCGGACGGCGGTCCGCCGCCACATCGCGATCTCAACGAGTACCCCAGTTCCACGGCGGCTGCTCCAGAGGGCTTACTCCTTCCAGGGTCGTCGCGCCGAAGTCCTTTATGAGGCACAGCGGCTGGGCACCGGTTGCGGTCAGTGCCTCTACCAACCTTTCCGAGTGGGTAACCACAACGATCTGGGTGTGCGCACTCGCCCGAGCAATCAGCCGGGCAAGTGCTGGAAGCAGATCGGCGTGCAGGCTGGTTTCTGGTTCGTTCAGCACCATGAGCGACGGTGGTCGCGGACTAAGCAACGCGGCGACTAGGAGCAGATAGCGGAGGGTGCCGTCGGAGAGCTCGGCTGCGCTCAGCGGTCGCAACAGACCGTGGGCACTCAGTTCAAGATCAAAGCGGCCACGGGTCTCTGCGACCTGGAGCCGTGATCCAGGAAAGGCATCCTCGATCGTGCCGTGTAGGGCGTCGCTGTCGCCGATTTCGATGATGGTTTGCAGCGCGGCGGCAAGGTCTCGGCCGTCTGCATCAAGAACCGGCGTACGGGTGCCGATCTGACTCTGACGGACCGGGGAATCGGTGTCGGTTCGGAACTGGTCGTAGAACCGCCAACTGCGGATCTGCTCCCGCACGGCCAGCAGTTCCGGTGCCCGCACTGGGTCCAGCACCTCGGTGAGCACACTCTCGTACGGTCGCAGGGTGCTCTCGAACCTCCCCCATGAATCTGCCCCGGAAGATGTACCGCGGAGCTCGACCGAGGCCCGCTTCCGCTTGATCAGCACGCTGGCGGGTCGCATCACCGGCCCGCTCCAGACCACTTCGCGTTTGATCTCCGGATCCAGATTGAACGCCGACGTCTCGTCTCGGGTGGGCAGGCCAAGATCGATCAGGTACGAGAAATCGTCGGAGGCAAAGCCGAGCTGCAGACTGACCGGCCCCGACCGTACGGTGCCCTGGACGGGATGCCGGCCGGCGCGAACCGCCGCCCCGAGGTGCTCAGGCCCAGCCCAGAGAACCGATTCGAGGCCGCCCTCACGGGCCAGCGAGGAAATGATGCGACCCGATGCGCAGTCCGCGAGCAATCGAAGAGCTCGGTAGAGGTTGGACTTGCCCGAACCGTTGGCACCCGTGAGAACAGTGAGCTGCTCCAGGGGTAGCCGGAAGTCACGCAGTGATCGGTAGTTCTCGATCGCGATAGTGCTCAGCACTAGTTGGCTTCTCGTACAAGTGCGGTCAGCTCCCGGGCAAAGGCTTCGGGTTCCTCCCATGCCGTGAAATGACCCCCAGTCGGCAATTCGGTCCATCGCACGATGCTGAAGAAACGCTCGGCGAACTCTCGGGGTGAAGTCACCAAGTCCTTGGGGAAGATGGTCACCCCGGTGGGCACTGTGACTTTGCTGTCGTCCGCTGGCTGATATTCAACATAGGGGATGAACGACGACCCGATGGTGTTCGTCACCCAATACAGCGTCACCCATGTGAGAATCTCGTCGCGGCTGAAGCGCCGCTCCAACTGGCCGTCGCAGTCACTCCAGGAGCGAAGCTTCTCCACGATCCAAGCGGCTAATCCAGAGGGAGAATCCGCCAGCCCGGCTGCCGCGGTCGTCGGCTTGGTGGCCTGAATCAGGGCGTAGGCACCCTCGCTCATCTGCCATTCCTGTCCCGCAGCGAGGTACGCCCGTTCAGGCTCGGTCAACTCGGCTTGATCCACCGAGAACAGATGCATATACGGCACATCCGTCAGGTGCAGCGCGACCAACCGATCGGGATGGCGCCGAGCTAGCTGCTCCGCCACCGAGGAACCGACATCCCCGCCCGAGACGAGGAAGCGGTCATAGCCGTTCGCTGTCATCAACTCGGCAATGGCGTCTGCCATCCTCGCCGGGGTCCAGCCTGGGGTAGTCGGCCGCTCCGAGAAGCCAAAGCCCGGAAGAGAGGGCACAACCCGATGGAAGGTGTCGAGCAGCGGCAGTGCCTTGGTGTAGCGCAGGAACGAATCAGGCCAGCCATGCAACAAGACGACGGCAGTTGCGTTCGGATCTGCTGCACGTTCGTGAATCTGGTGGAGTGAGACGTCCGATACCCCTACGCGCTCGTGGGTGAAGCGGCTGAGAGCAGCCTCCTGTGCGCGCCAATCGAAATCGGTTCGCCAGTAGTCGATAAGTCCGCTGAGGTAATCGAGATCAGTTCCTCTCGCCCAACCTTGACCCTCCACAACTGAAGGCCATCGGGTGTTCTGCAATCGCTGTCGAAGATCGTTGAGGATCGCATCCGGCACCGCCTGGATTGGATCTGACATGGCAGCCAGCCTCTCATTCGGCACTGACGGTCATAGCGATTGGCTAGACGCGGTGGGTGACAATGGCCAGCATGCAGCTGCCCGTTCTGCCGCCAGTCGCCCCAATGTTGTCCAAGGCAGTGCCCGACATCCCAGAGGGCGCCTTCAGTTACGAGCCCAAATGGGACGGGTTCCGCTCCATCGTGTTTCGGGATGGGGACGCGGTCGAGATCGGCTCTCGCAACGAGCGACCGATGACCCGCTACTTCCCCGAGATCGTGGAGGCGGTCAAAGCCAATCTGCCAGAGAAGTGTGTGATCGACGGCGAGATCATCGTTGTGGTTGGCAACCGGCTGGAGTTCGAGGTGCTGCAGCAGCGCATCCACCCGGCCGCCAGCCGTGTCAAGCTGCTGTCGCAGGAAACGCCGGCGAGCTTCATTGCCTTCGACGTGTTGGCGCTGGACGACACGGATTACACTCACCGGCCGTTTGAGGAGCGCCGCGCTGCCCTCGAGGACGCGCTTGCGGGCACGAAGCCCCCAATCCATCTCACGCCGGCCACACGCAATCACGACCTCGCCGTGCAGTGGTTCTCTCAGTTCGAAGGCGCCGGTCTGGACGGAGTGGTGGCCAAGCCGCTCGCCGGCACCTACCAGCCGGACAAGCGCACCATGTTCAAGATCAAGCACGAGCGCACCGCAGACTGCGTTGTCGCCGGCTACCGGGTGCACAAAAGCGGCCCGGACAGCATTGGATCACTGCTGCTCGGTCTCTACACGGACTCCGGTGAGCTGGCCAGTGTCGGTGTCATCGGCGCCTTTCCGGCTGCCCGCCGCAAGGAGCTGTTCACTGAGATGCAGCCGCTGGTCACTACCTTCGAGGACCATCCCTGGGCGTGGGCCAAGCAGGAGGAAGGCACCCGTACGCCGCGCAGCTCCGAGTTCAGCCGATGGAATGCCAAGAAAGACCTCTCCTTCATCCCGTTGCGTCCCGAGCTGGTGGTTGAGGTCCGTTACGAGCACATGGAAGGCGACCGGTTCCGGCACACTGCCCAGTTCCGCCGCTGGCGACCGGACCGTGAGCCGCGCTCCTGCACGTACGCGCAGCTCGACGAGCCGGTCAAGTACGACCTCGCCGACATCCTTTCCGTTGCCAAGTGAGTGGGTTCACGATGTTTCGTCGCCGGCGTACTGCATGATCATCGTGTGGTTTCGATAGCAACACCAGAGCGCAATTGGAGTGGCCCTTACCTACGCTGCGGAGCGGGCTGCACAACTGGTCCGAGCTCTACCCGCGCCTCCCAGATTTTCGCCGGCTCGTCGAGACGCACGACCCTCGCGGAGCTTCCGCACACCGTTCTCTAACACGCACTGTCTTCGCCCGGGCCTCTCAGTCCGGCCGTCTAGAATTCATCGGTGCCCAGTCCCGACAGCGCCGTTCGGGTAAACGATCTGGTCGTCAGATTCGGCGGCCGCGCGGTTCTTGATGGGCTTTCGTTGCAGGCTGCGACAGGGGCACTCACAGCTGTTCTGGGACCCAATGGGGCTGGAAAGACCACGCTGGTTCGCTGTTGCACCAATCTCATTCGGCCAGCCGCAGGAGCTGTGAAGGTGCTGGGCTTGCCTGCTGGCTCTCGGCAGTTAGCAGCCCGGATCGGACTTATGCCACAGAGCGCTGGTTCCTGGTCAGGAATCAAGACCATCGAACTGCTGCGCTATCTCGCTGGTCTGTACGCCAATCCGCTGCCCGTGCCTTCGCTGGTCGAGCGGCTGGGGCTCACCGATTGCGCCAAGGTGCCCTACCGCCGGCTGTCCGGGGGGCAACAACAAGCAGTCAACCTCGCTGGTGCGCTGGTTGGGCGCCCCGAGCTGATCTTCCTCGACGAACCGACTGCCGGCATGGACCCGCATGCCCGCCGCGCTACGTGGCTGCTGCTGCGTGAGCTCCGAGCGAATGGCGTCACGATGTTGCTTACCACGCACGCGATGGACGAGGCCGAAGCCCTCGCCGATCAGGTGTACATCGTGGATCGTGGCCGGGTCACGATCTCTGGCACCGTGCGACAGCTCACCAAATCAGGCGGAAGCCTCGAGGCCGTCTTTCTCACCCACACCAGTGCGAGAGCGGTCTCATGACAGCGCTGGACCTCTCCCCCGCTCCTGCGCCCGCACCGGCTACCAGGCGGATCATCCGGCATGGACTCATTGAGAGCCGGCTGTTGATCCGCAACGGTGAACAGTTGCTGCTGGCCTTGGTTATACCGCTGGCAATCTTGGTGGCCGGACAGTTCACCAACATCTCGATCGGCAGTCTGGATCTGCTTGCGCCGTCGGTGCTGGCTTTGGCGGTGTGGTCATCCGGCTTCACCTCAACTGCGATCACCACCGCCTTCGAGCGGCGCTACGGGGTACTGGAGCGACTGGCGACCACGCCGCTCGGCAAGTCGGGGTTGCTCGCCGGCAAGGCCCTGGCCGTGATCATGATCATGCTTGGCCAGCTAGTCATCTTGAGTGGTGCTGCCCTTGGCCTGGGCTGGCGACCCACCTTTTCGACGATCTCGGCCTTGCTGGCAATACTGCTCGTGATCTTGGCCACGGCCACCTTCGTCTGCTTCGCCTTGCTGCTGGCGAGTCGACTCCGTGCAGAGTCCACACTGGCGCTTGCGAATCTGATCTACGTGCTCTTGCTCATCGGCGGCGCGCTGATCATCCCTCTGGAGCGATATCCGTCGGTGCTGCGTCCGGTGATTGAGCTGCTGCCAACCGCCGCACTTGGCGAAGGGCTGCGAGCCGCGACGAACGGGCAACTTCTGGGCTGGCCGGTGCTGGTCTTGTTAGCCTGGCTCGTGGCCGCTGGCATCGCCGCGTGGAAGGGCTTTCGTTGGACGTCGTAAATCAGCTGACTCCGGAGGCGAAAGCGTCCCCGGGCGGCGGAGGGCTGCCTACGATCCTTCGGATCGTCGGTGGACCGCGCGCATTGCGGCGCTGGGCAGTCGTCTCGTTGATCATGAATATCGTCATCGTGGTCACCGGCGGTCTGGTCCGGCTGACCGGCTCCGGGCTGGGATGCCCGACCTGGCCCCGGTGTACCGAGGACTCCTACGTCTCCCATCCGCAGCTGGGCATCCACGGCGCGATCGAGTTCGGAAATCGGCTATTGACCCTGGTGCTGATCAGCGCGGCTGCGCTCACCTTTATCAGCGCCCTGCTCTTCCGGGAGAATGGGCGGCCCCGGTCCGACCTGCGCTGGCTGGCTGGCGGTCTCGCGCTCGGCATCCCGCTGCAGGGCGTCATCGGTGGCATCACCGTCCTCACCCAGCTGAACCCCTACGTGGTGGCGCTGCATCTGCTGCTTTCGATGGTCTTGATCGCGCTCGCAGTCTGGCTGGTGCGCAAGACCTGGCACCTCGCGGCGAGGGATGCATCGAACTTGTCGGTCATCGCGACTCGGGCCACCTTCGTCTTTATGTGGCTGGCTGTCTGGCTCGGCACCCTGGTAACGGGCAGCGGCCCGCACGCCGGCGATGAGAATGCGCGGCGTAACGGCCTGGATGGGCTCCTGCTTACCCGCTTGCACAGCGGGGTGGTCTACGCGACCGTCGCCGCGAGCGTCATCTGCTTCGTGCTGCTGCGCAGCAGGGCAGCAGCGTTGTTGCTCCTGGTCGAGATTGTGCAGGCCGGAATCGGTGTGGCCCAGTACCAAATGGGGCTGCCGATCTGGCTGGTGGCGCTTCACCTGCTCGGCGCATCGCTCGCCATCGCCACCGCCACCAACTTGATGCTGTCGGTGACGCGTCGCCCGGCGTACTAAAGACACCTGATCTGAGAATCAGTGAGCATCGATCACGTCCGTCCGCTGGTCATCATTCCAGCGCGCTTCTCCGAGGACGCGAGTGCGCTGCGATACGAGGCTGAGGTCGCCGCCGCCAAGCTGCTTGAGGCCGTCTGGGACGCGGGTGGTGAGCCTCTGGTAGTCCATCCCACAGCGCTACGGGAGCCTGAAGTCGACACCCTGCGACGGCGGTTCTGGATGGCGGACGCAGTACTGCTTCCTGGCGGCGGAGACCTGTCCCCCCGTTGGTATGGGCAGCAACCCCACCCGACGCTGTACAACGTCGACGAAACCCAAGATGCCTTCGATCTCGCCATGGCCCGCTGGGCGATCGCGGACCAGATTCCGCTGCTCGCCATCTGCCGCGGGAACCAGGTGGTCAACGTGGCGCTCGGCGGCACCCTGGTGCAGGACATGACCGAGCAGATCGGCCGGACCCATCGGCAGTATGTGCACGACATCGAATTGGATGACGACTCACCGCTAAGGGAAGTTGTCACCGATGATCGGATCACCATCTCCTGCTCGCACCACCAGTGCATTGCCAATCTCGGCGACAAGCTGGTGGCTGCAGCCCACGCATCCGACGGCACCATCGAGGCTGTCACCCTGGCCGAGCATGACGCCTGGTACATGGGCGTGCAGTGGCATCTCGAGGACTTTGCCGATGCCGATCCGATTCAGCACGGCATCTTCCGCGCATTCGTCGCTGCTGCGACCTAGACGGCGGCGCCCTCAATGCGGCCTGAGCCTGTCGAAGGCCCGTCGACAAGCTCAGGACTCAACTTTGATCTACCGCAGCAGCGTGTCGACTGCCGCTGCGACGAAGAGCAGCGCGAGGTAGGAGTTCGTCCAGTGAAAGAGGCGCATCGGCTGCAGTGCCGCGTCGGTGAGGCCACGCCGTGCCCGAGCCAGTAGCAGACCGGACTGCCACAGCAACGCAACGCCGAGAATCCCCGCGGCCGCCGGATAGAGCCAGCCGGTGTGTGCCACTGGCCAGAGCACCAGCGACACCAGCACTGTCACGACCGAGTACATCAGGATCTGACGCGCTACCGCCGGTGCCGATCGCACAACTGGCAGCATCGGCACATTTGCCGCGGCATAGTCCTCGCGATAGCGCATGGCGAGCGCCCAGGTGTGTGGAGGTGTCCAGAAGAACACAATGAGAAACATCACGAATGGAGTGAGCGCAAGGCTGCCGGTCACCGCGGTCCAGCCGATCAGCGGTGGGAAGCAGCCCGCGATGCCACCCCAGATGATGTTTTGCGGGGT
>JAICEV010000141.1 GCA_025923975.1 Propionibacteriaceae bacterium | reverse complement strand
GCGATCCCGCTCGTCGGAGATTTCGCGACGCAGTCGAGCGTTGTCGGCTTCGAGCCGCAACACCATCGCGATCCCGGCCAGGTTCAGGCCGTCGTCTAGCAGCGCGGCGATCTGCCGTAACCGCATGATGTCGTCCATGCTATACAGCCGGGTGCCGCCCGGCGTGCGCTGCGGATCAACCAGGCCGGCCTTCTCGTACGCGCGCAGGTTCTGCACTCCAGTGCCGACTATGCCGGCGGCCACGGAGATGCCGAAAAGCCCTGCGGTCGGGTCATATCGGTCGGCCATCCCAGCTCCCTGCAAAGACCAGATTTCTGGCTTGCATCATACCACTGAGTGAGTTAATCTATGTCTACCATCAGAGATTATTGATGGTGCGACCTAGTGATTGCATCAGCGTACTGATGACCCAATGGAGGTGAACGACCATGTTGATGCGCACCACTGACCCCTTCCGCGAACTCGATCGGCTCACCCAGCAGGTGTTCGGCACAGCCGCTCGACCCGCCTTCATGCCGATGGATGCCTGGCGTGACGGTGACACGTTCTACATTGAGTTCGACCTCCCGGGTGTTAGGGCGGACTCCATCGATCTCGACGTCGAGCGCAACGTGCTCACGGTGCGCGCGGATCGGCCCTCGCGGGACGGCGATATCGAGCTGATCGCCGCCGAGCGTCCCAGCGGGGTGTTCAGCCGCCAGCTGATCTTGGGCGACAACGTGGATCTGGACAAGATCTCTGCCAGCTATCACGATGGCGTGCTCTCCTTGCAGGTTCCGGTCGCCGAGAAGGCGAAGCCGCGCAAGATTGCGATCGAGGGGTCTAACGGACAGCGCACGATCGAGGGCTAGGTAGCCGGCCAGCGACGACACCGACGATCGCGAGGGCCAACGGTTGGGCTGGCGCCAAAGTTTTGTAGCGGGTCCGCCTTGAAGTCCAGTTTGCGGAACTTGGGCTTCAAGCGTCTTAGCCTTTGGCGCCGGCCCAACCGCCGACCTCCGCTATTACGCTGAGCTGGTCAGGGGGCCAGCAACTACTCGCCCATCTCTTGGTGGCTCCGGTACTCGCCCTAACCGCAGGCGCCGTGGCCAATGTCAAGTCGGCCCAAGATCAGCTCGCGAGCCAGCGGTCGCCTACCTCTTGCTGGGTTTGGTATCCGGACATGACTGCTGGCGCGGCAGACTCCTCAAGCTTCCTTCCGAGCAGCGGGATGGCGATCTTCAATTCCCCGCTGATATCCACGACGCTTCCGCGACCGCCGGGCGAGAGATTGAGCCTGCCCCTGAAAGTGACTGGCTGGCCGAGCACGGTCATCGTCACAGCCCCGCTTCTCGAGCCATCGGATGACGGGCCGTCCCAGACGACTTCCTCGTTGACTGTCAGTTGAGGTCCGGTGAACCTCGCCGCCGTGTCGGGTGCCGGCAAGGTTCGAGAAGTCTTGGTAGTCGAGCCGTCTACTGAGACGTCATAGCTGAGCGATCCGCTGGCGACGGAGACCTCTTCGAGGTACTTCTGGTCGGTCATCATGGCGTACACGTCATTGGGCTGGGCAGCGAAGTCAAGGCGGCTCGAGATATCCATGGCGCTCATGATGTCATCACCGCCTTACCGGACACTGAGTAAGCGCGCCCTGAAGGGTTAATGTCGGAGGTAGCCGTACAACGAGGTGCGGTGACGATGATCGGACGGTAGACGTGACTACATTCGAGGTCGAGCTCGAGCAGGAGAAGACCGAGAAGATCGCTCAGGTAGCCGCTCGGGGGGCGAAGATCGCCGCCGAGCTTGGTCAGGATCCGGACGCTGTGCAGATCTTCCTCAATCACTACTTCCGGCATGTTGACGCAGTCGACGTCGACGAGCGCAGCGTCGGGAACCTCCTAGGCCTGGTCGAAAGCCACTACAGAGCAGCGATGCACCGGCCTTCCGCGCGCGCGGTCATCAGTATCCGAACGCCGAGCCAGCAAGATGACGGCTGGACCGCCGGCGGCGCGACTGTGGTACAGATCGTCACCGACGACCGGCCCTTCCTCGTCGACTCGATCACCATGGAGGTGTTGCGGCAGGGATGGAGCATCCGAGAGGTGTTCCATCCACAGTTTCTGGTCGAGCGCGATGTTCAAGGGAACTTGCACGGCATTGTCCGTGCCAGCGAGGCCGACCGCGATCCAACCGTCATTCCCGAATCCTGGATGCATCTGGAGATCCTTCCTCCTTCCCGTACTGACCGGCGCGACGCTCTGGTCTCCGATCTAGAACATGGGCTGCTCGAGGTTCTGCGGTTGGTCGAGGAAGCGGTCGAAGACTGGCAGAGAATGATCACCAGATCTGAAGAGACCATCGAGATGCTGAAAGACCCGGCATTCATGCGAGGTCATGAGGAGCAGGCCGCCCTTGCCTGCGAGCTGCTCAGCTGGCTGAATGCCAACCACTTCACTTTCCTCGGTTACCGCGAATACGACGTGCTGAGCGACGAATCCGGTGTCCAATTCAAGGTTCGCCCAGTAACCGGACTCGGTATCCTGCGCCCAGATCAGGACCCTCCAGGCACGTTCCATGCAGTCCCACTGCCCGATGTCGAGCCTGAGTTGATGATCATCACCAAGGACAACAAGAAGTCCCGGGTACACCGACCGGCCTATCTCGACTACATCGCCGTTCGTATCTTCGACAGCGAGCAGCGAGTCATCGGTGAGCGGCGCTTCCTCGGCTTGTTCTCGTCCTCGGCCTACTCAGAAAGCGTGGCCAGGGTGCCGGTGCTCCGGCAGAAGGCTGCTGCGGTGATCGAGCGCTCTGGCTATGACGAGGCCAGCCATGGTGGCAAGGCGATCATGGACGTGCTGGAGACGTATCCCCGCGATGAGCTTTTCCAGACCCCCTTACTTGAGCTTACGGCGATCGTGGAAAAGGCCGCGCACCTCAAGGAGCGTCGGCAAGTCCGGATGTTTGTCCGGTGTGACCCATACGGGCGGTATCTCTCCTGCTTGATCTATCTGCCACGAGACCGCTACACCACTGCGGTACGCAAGCGCATGGAGGAGATCCTCGTCCGCGCGCTAGGCGGAGTCTCCGTCGAGTACACGGCGCGTGTCACAGAGTCGGTGTTGGCAAGGCTTCACTTGGTGGTTCGGATGCCAGCGGGCAAGGCCAGGGACGAAGTCGATGTGCGCTTACTTGAGCGGGAGTTGACGCTGGCGACTCGCTCCTGGGACGACGAGTTCGCCGACCTGCTCGTGCGCTTGGACGACGCTGACCAGCTTGCATCGTTGGTGGGCGCGCTGCCCGAGGGCTACAAGGAGGACTACACCCCACAGCAGGTGGTCAAGGACCTCATTGCGCTGCTGGGCCTGGAGGACGTACACGGCATGTCGATGGCGATGTATGTTCCCGACCGCCCTGACGATGAGGCGCAGCTGCGGCTGAAGATCTTCCGACGCGAGGCCTCGTTGTCGTTGTCGAAGATCTTGCCGCATCTCTCGCTGCTTGGCGTCGACGTGATTGACGAGCGCCCGTACGAGCTTGCGCTGGAAAACGATCAACGGGCATTCATCTACGACTTCGGTGTGCGGGTGCCCGGCGGCGCCGAAGCCGTTCGTACCCGCTGGACATTCCAGGCCCGACAGCGCTTCATGGAGGCTTTTTCGGCTTCCTACGTCGGCGACAGTGAGTCCGATGGGTTTAATGCGCTGGTGATGGGCGCCGATCTCGACTGGCGTGACGTGAGCTTGCTGCGATCCATCGGCCGGTACCTCCGTCAGGTCGGTATCACCTATAGCCAGAGCTACTTTGCTCAGGCGCTGAGCAACAACGTCGACATCGCCCGGCAGCTGATGCAGCTTTTCAGGATTCGTTTCGACCCCAAGCCTGGCCTTGATGTCAAGGCCCGGGCAGCAGCGACCACCGAACTCGTCGACAAGATCAAGAGAACCCTCAATGACGTGGCCAGCCTTGATCATGATCGAATTCTGCGGTCCTTCCTGGCGGTGATCCAGGGCATGATTAGAACCAACTTCTACGTTCCGGGCCGCCAGGCGATCGCCCACAAGCTGCTGCCGCGTCAGATTCCGGATCTGCCCGAGCCGCGTCCGGAGTTCGAGATCTTCGTCTATTCGCCGCGAGTAGAGGGTGTCCATCTGCGCTACGGTCGCGTCGCTCGTGGGGGAGTGCGCTGGTCTGACCGCGCCGAGGACTTCCGTACCGAGGTCCTTGGCCTCGTCAAAGCCCAGATGGTGAAGAACACCGTGATCGTCCCGGTCGGCGCCAAAGGTGGATTCTATTGCAAACGCCTGCCGGATCCACGAGAGCGCGAAGCTTGGTTGACCGAGGGTCTTGCCTGCTACCAGCTGTTTGTTACCAGCCTGCTGGATGTCACAGACAACATCATCGGCGGGGTAGTCGTTCCGCCAGCCGATGTCGTCCGGTACGACACTGATGACCCGTACCTGGTGGTCGCAGCGGACAAAGGAACCGCCACTTTCTCCGACGTAGCTAACAAGATCTCGGTCGATTCGGGATTCTGGCTGGGCGACGCATTTGCCTCGGGCGGCTCCTTCGGCTACGACCATAAGGCCATGGGCATTACCGCCCGCGGTGCCTGGGAGTCGGTGCGGCGGCACTTCCGCGAGATGGACGTCGACCCCCAGAGCTCAGACTTCACCTGCGTAGGCATTGGCGACATGAGCGGCGACGTCTTCGGCAATGGCATGTTGCTGAGCAAGCACATCAAGCTCGTGGCAGCGTTCGATCATCGGCACATCTTTGTGGATCCACAGCCTGATCCGGCGCGCAGCTGGGAGGAGCGCGCGCGGTTGTTCGCGCTCTCTCGCTCGAGTTGGGCGGACTACGACGCCTCCCTGTTATCCGAGGGTGGCGGTGTGTTCCCACGCACCTTGAAGTCGATCGTGATCACAGAGCAGATGCGGCGAGCCCTGGGCATCGACAAGTCGATCGAAGCACTCACGCCTGCTGAGTTGATCAAGGTTTGCCTCAAGGCACCCGTCGATCTGCTGTGGAACGGCGGCATCGGCACATATGTGAAGGCGATCACAGAGACCAACGACGACGTCGGTGACAAGGCGAATGATGGCGTGCGCGTGGACGGCTGCGAGGTACGCGCCAAGTGCGTTGCGGAGGGCGGGAACCTCGGCTTCACCCAGCTTGGCCGCGTCGAGTATGCCGAAGGAGGCGGTCGCATCAACACCGACTTCATCGACAATTCCGCTGGCGTCGACACCTCCGATCATGAAGTCAACATCAAGATCCTGTTGACCGGAGAGGTGGCCGCCGGTCGGCTGGCACCCGAAGACCGCGACAAGCTGCTGACGTCAATGACGGACGAGGTCGCCGAACTCGTGCTCGCGGACAACTACAACCAAAACCTGGCCTTGGCCAATTCGGTGTACCACTCGGTATCCATGGCGGGTGTTCATGAAGATTGGATGGAGCGATTGGAGAGTGGCGGGCTGCTGGATCGTGAGCTCGAGTTCTTGCCGTCGACCGACGCCATGGAGATCCGGCGGAGCAACCACAAGGGCCTGACCTCGCCGGAGCTGGCGACGCTGCTTGCCTACACCAAGATCGTTCTCGAGGATGAGATCTTGGCCTCGGACTTGCCAGATGATCCGTATCTGGAGGACCGCTTGATCGAATACTTTCCGACCGCGATGCGGCGACGCTACGCCGATCAGATGCGAAGGCACCGCTTGAGTCGGGAGATCATCGCCACTGTCGTCGTGAACGAGTTCGTTAACGAATCGGGTATCACCTGTTTCCACCGGCTGTCGGCAGAGACCGGCGCGCGGGCGGCAGATGTCATCCGAGCGCAGGTCGCTGCTCGTGCCATCTTTGGAGCCGGTCGTCTTGATCAGGCCATTGCTGCACTTGATCATCGGATCACTGCGCAGATGCAGACCGCACTGCGCATGGACGTGCGCACCCTCGTTGAGCGGGTCACTCGCTGGCTTGTCAACAACCGGCCGCATCCGGTCGACATTGGCGCCGCGATTGCGCAGTTCTCCGACGGGGTACACGCAGTTCAGCAAGCCCTGGCTGAGATCTTGACCGGACGCGAGAAGGACGCACTCGAGCAGAGGCTCAAGAGCTATCAGGCAGCGGGTGTTCCGCTTGAGCTGGCGACGGGGATCGCGGCGTTGCCACCGTCGTACGCGGCACTCAGCATCGTGCAGACTGCGGCACAGTCTGGTGTTGATGTATTAGACGTAGCGGAGCTGCATTTCACCCTTGGTCAACGGCTCGGCCTCGACCGGCTGCTTACCCGCATCATCGAGCTACCGCGGGATGACCGGTGGCAGACCATGGCGCGGGCTGCCTTGCGTGACGACCTGCATGCAGTGCACGCCCAACTCACTGCAGAAGTACTCAACACCGACGGCGTCTCGACCAAGAGTGCTCGCGACGTGGTCCTTGGCTGGGAGAAGTCAAACGTCGCCGTACCCGAATCCGTGAAGACATTGCGTTCCATCACCGGCGCCCGGGCGGACCTCGCGCGGATGTCGGTAGGTCTACGGGTCGTGCGTCGTCTGCTTACCAGAGCCTGAGATTTCGCTGCGCCTCGCGCCTGCGGCAGGTGCTCGGGTCGGCAATCCAGCAAGCATTCCCGGCAGCGTGATAGGCCTAAACGTATGCGGATCGACCTGCATACTCACTCCTTGATCTCTGACGGGACTGATACGCCGGGCGAACTCGTGCGTAAGGCTCGCGCCGTCGGGCTCGACGTCGTCGGGCTGACCGATCACGACACCTTTGACGGCCTTGATGAAGCAGTAGCGGAGGGGGGACGGGTAGGGATCCATGTGGTACGCGGAATGGAACTCTCGTGCTCGCGGTACGGCGACAGCGTGCATGTGCTGGCGTATGGCGCCGATCCTGCGAGCCCTGGCCTCGCCGCAGAGATGGCCCGGGTGCGCGACGGCCGCCTGGGCCGGCTGGCCGGCGTGCTGGCAAAGCTGGCGGAGCTCGGTGTGCCCGTAACCGAGGCAGAGGTGATGGCCCAAGTCGGCGAGAGTCCCTCAGTTGGTCGCCCTCATATCGCTGACGCGCTGATCCAGGTTGGTCATGTCCGCGATCGACAAGAGGCATTCGACCGTTTCCTAGCCGATGGGGGTCCAGCGCACGTACACCGCTACACCATCGAGGTAGATCGCGGCATCGACTTGGTGCACGAGGCGGGCGGTCTAGCAGTGATCGCCCATCCGTGGGGACGCGGCAGGGAGCACGTGCTGCCGCCGAGCCTGCTGGAGGCCCTGGTCCGTGATCACCGATTGGATGGGATCGAAGTCGACCATCAAGATCATGATGCCGAGACCCGGCAACGGCTGCGTGCTTTGGCAGCGAACCTGGGACTGCTCGCTACCGGATCCAGCGACTACCACGGCGCAGGCAAGCTTGATCATGATCTTGGATGCAATACGACCGACCCAGAGGTCTTCGACGAGATGCAGCGGCGCTTGGCGGATCGCTGAAGTGGTCGCGTCCGCACCAGGGTTCGTTTCGTCACTTGTGATCGTAGACGGACGGATTGGGCCGGATACCGGTACTTTTTGCGACCTTGTGATCGAAAACGTACGCGCGGGCCGTTCAACGAGCGGAGGCTCTGATGGCTTCGGTATCCCGCGCAGTCGACCGGCCCGCCAGCTCGGCATAGAGCTGCTCAAGCTGAGCAGCCGGTGCCCCTAGACCGTCCAGTGCATCGAGCTGGCGGGCGATTCTCTCAGACCGCCATTCACAAGCAAGCAGGTCCATTGCCACCCATACTGCCAAGGCATGATGGTGCAGGATCGCGTCCAACTGTCGGCGCCGCTCTTCATCGGCGGGCTCTTCGCATGCTCCCGGAAGCGACTCCCGGAGGCTGAAGAAGCGGCGTACGAGCGGTCCGCCACGCGGTGCCAGGAAGCCAAGGCCCTCACGAGCCCGTGCGCCGCGAATGACCGACTCTGCCTCGTCTTGAAGGATCACCGCCTCTGCGGCGATCCGGCGCATGGCAGCCTGCGGGTCACTTGGGGGGCCGGTATGCCCGGCGAGCGTCTGGCCCGTCCCTCCAAGCTGCTCGACTGCCGGGGCCGGGGACGGCCTGCGGCGTCGAAAGCCGCGCATGTGTCGACCATAGCTCTGCCCTCACATGGCGGCGCGCTCTGCGACCTCTTCGGTATCTCGTGGGCAATTCCTTGATTCATGCGCGCTCGGCGTACGCCGCTACGGATGCGGCGCGACCATCACCAATAGTGCACGGCGACGAGCGCGGCGAGCCTGGCCAGCTGCGCGGCTCCGCCCAGCGGGGTAACGATGT
>JAICEV010000140.1 GCA_025923975.1 Propionibacteriaceae bacterium | reverse complement strand
GTATCACCTCTCAGCGCTCACTCAAGCCGCCGCTCGGGTGGCCCTGGCGCATGCCCCCGAGATGCTCGCCAAAGTCGATCAACTCCGGCAGGCACGTGATGATCTAGCGTATTGGCTCGCAAGCCGGGGGCTGCAAGTTGCCGAATCAGACGCCAATTTCGTACTCTTCGGCCGGTTCGCCGACCGTCACGCGGTTTGGCAGGGGTTGCTGGATCGCAACGTGCTGATCCGGGAGACCGGGCCGGAAGGCTGGTTGCGGGTATCGGCCGGCACACCCGCGGAGATGCAGGCCTTCAAAGAGGCACTGACAGCGGTGCTCAGCACCAATGACACAAGGAGAGGCCATGAGTGAGGCCCGTACCGCCACCCTGGAACGGCAGACGTCTGAGTCCAAGGTCAGGGTCAGTCTCGATATCGATGGCACGGGCCGCGCCCAGATCTCGACTGGGGTTGGATTCTTCGACCACATGCTGACGGCTTTCGCCAAGCACTCGCTCATCGACCTCGAGGTTGAGAGCGCCGGCGACCTGCACGTCGACGCCCACCACACTGTCGAGGACACCGCGATCGTACTCGGTCAGGCCATCCGTTCGGCATTGGGCGACAAGAGCGGGATTCGGCGTTTTGGGAATGCATTGGTGCCATTGGACGAGGCGCTCGCGCAGGCGGTGGTTGATGTGTCCGGGCGACCCTATTGCGTCCACACGGGGGAACCGACTGGGCAGGTGTATGTGCTGATCGGTGGCTCACAAGGGGTGAGCGGGGTGGCTGCCAGCATTCCGTATCCGGGCTCGCTGACTCGGCACGTCATGGAAACGCTTGCCTTCCACGCCCACATCTGCCTGCACCTGACGGTGATCTCTGGCCGCGATCCACACCACATCGTCGAGTGTCAGTTCAAGGCATTGGCGCGGGCCCTTCGAGACGCGATCGCCTTTGATCCGCGGATCGAGGGCATACCAAGCACCAAGGGAGCCCTGTGAGGACAGTTGTCGTCCTTGACTACGGATCGGGCAACATCCGCTCGGCGCAGCGAGCAGTCGCCAGGGCAGGCGCGCAGGTCGCCGTGACTGCTGATCGACAACTCGCCACCGAGGCCGATGGGCTGGTGGTTCCTGGCGTCGGCGCGTTTGCCGCATGCATGACAGGCCTGACCGCCGTTGGCGGGCCAGACATCATCGCCGAGCGACGTAAGGGTGGAAAGCCGACGCTTGCCATCTGCGTTGGCCACCAGGTTCTCTTCATGGCCGGCATCGAGCATGGCCTACGTACCGAAGGGTGCGGCATCTGGCCGGGACTGGTGGAACAACTGCACGCCGAGCGCCTGCCACACATGGGATGGAACACCATCGAAGCAGCCGGCAGCAGCCGGCTATTCGCAGGCGTTGAAGCCGAACATTTTTACTTCGTGCACAGCTACGCGGTACGCAGACTGCCTACGGCACCCTATCGACAGATCACCTGGGCCGAACATGGCGGCGATCGGTTCGTGGCGGCAGTTGAGGAAGGCCCGCTGTGGTCCACCCAGTTTCACCCTGAAAAGTCAGGTGATGCCGGCGCCCGCCTGATCGCCAATTGGGTCGAAACATTGTGAAGATGACAAGCTGCGAGCGCGATTTCCGAGGTTGGCGGCTGGTGAGAAAGGGCCGGCTGAATGGCACGTAGCAGTCGGTGTCTCGACTACTGCCTTGCCAAGCCGGGCGCTTGGCAGGACGAGCCTTGGGAGGGTGACGTGGTCGTCAAGGTGGGCGACAAGATCTTCGCCTTTCTGGGCACGATCGGCAACGAGACGGCGATCGGCCTGAAGTGTGGTGACCGCGAAACCGCCGACCTGTTGCTGGACCGCTATCACGGTGCTGCCAGCAAGATGGCTTACATCGGCCAGCACGGGTGGAACACGTTCACCCTCGATGGAACCATCCCGCCGGACGAGATTCAGGACCTGATCGACACCTCATACGACCTGATCGTGGCGAAGCTGCCGAAGTCCAAGCGTCCGGCATAGCGCACTATGACCGGCAGCCCGCTTCGCCGACTGGAGGAGCTTGCGGCTGGGTTGTGAAGGCTCGGTTATGTTCGCGAGCGACGAAGGAGGCGAGTCCGGCGGGCTGCCGGTCAGAGTGCAATCGACATCGCTGGCGATAGGGTCATCTGGTGCATTCGGCAAGTCCTTCACACGCCGCGGCTCGGGCCGATCGGCTCGTACTCTTGCCGGCGGTCGACATTGCCGGCGGACAGGCTGTGCAGCTGGTCCAGGGTCGCACCGGGTCGGAGAAGCGGTTCGGTGACCCGCGGGCTGCGGCCCAACGCTGGCAGGACGCGGGCGCGGAGTGGATCCACCTTGTCGATCTGGATGCCGCCTTCGGGCGCGGCAGCAACGCCGAGATCATTGCCGAGCTCACCTCGCACCTGCGGCTGAACGTGGAGCTGTCCGGCGGCATTCGAGATGACGAGTCGCTGGAGCGGGCACTGGCAACCGGGTGCGCTCGAGTGAACATCGGCACCGCGGCACTGGAACGTCCCGAGTGGTGCGCGGAGGTCATAGATCAGTACGGCGAGCGGATTGCCATTGGACTGGATGTCCGTGGCACCAAGCTCGCCGCCCGGGGTTGGACCAGGGAAGGCGGCGATCTCTTCGAGACGCTGGAGCGGTTGGACCGCGCAGGTTGTGCCCGATTCGTCGTCACCGACGTGTCTGCCGATGGAATGCTTCGCGGCCCTAACCTCGAGCTGCTGCGCCAGGTGTGTGACAAGACTGACAAGCCGGTCATCGCCAGCGGCGGCATCTCCACGCTTGAGGACATCTTGGCGCTCAGGGACCTCGTCGAGATCGGAGTGGAAGGTGCCATCATTGGCACCGCGCTCTACGTCGGCCGCTTCACCATCGAAGAGGCCTTGGTAGCCGCGCAGCTTCGCAGCACCACGGAGAGCAACGACAGATGACCGCCGCAACCGCCGCCGACACCGGCAGCTCAGTTCAGCGGCTCGATGGCCGGCTTCGGGATCTGCTGGCCGGCAAAAAGATCGTGATGACCGGCGTAACGGGATTCATTGGTGAGCAGTTGTTGTGGAAGATCCTGACTGAACTTCCCGATACTTGCCCATCGGTACTCGTACGGCGCAAGGGTTCGGCCAGTGCACAAGACCGGATGATCGCAGTTGTCAAGAAGCCGATCTTCAGCGATCTTCGGAAGGGTGCCGGCGGCGCGGCAGAGCTGCTCGACACCAGAGTCGAGGTGATCGAGGGCGACCTGCCCAATGTCCCGCAACTGCCGACTGATCTTGACGTCGTGGTGCACTGCGCGGGAGACGTTTCGTTTGATCCGCCGATCGACCAGGCATTCACGACCAACGTGATCGGCACCAAAGCCTTGCTGGATCGCATGCTTGAGGCCGTCACCGATGATGCAGGGGAGTTGCGCAAGATTCCGCATTACGTGCACATCTCCACCGCGTACACGGCCGGCCGCCGGCGTGGCGCGATTCCCGAGGCGCCGCAGGTTCACGAGATCGACTACGACGCCGAGGCGGCCGCTGGCATCGCGATGCGCGATCTCATCGAGGAGGAGTCGCGCACCTCTGCTCAGCTTGCGAAGCTCCGCAAGGAGGCCGAGCGCGAGCACCGGCAGGCCGGGTTCCTGACCACCGCCGCCGACACCGAGCGCCGTCGCATCGACTGGGTCCAGTCCGAACTTGTCACGGCCGGCACCGAGCGGGCCCGCTCGCTGGGCTGGACTGATGTCTACACCTTCACCAAGGCGCTCGGCGAACGCGTGGTAGCCGATGTTGGGCGGGACGTGCGCGTCTCGATCGTCCGACCGGCGATTGTGGAGTCCTCCTGGCTGCATCCGTATCCAGGTTGGATCGAAGGCTTCAAGATGGCGGAGCCGCTGATCTTGGCGTACGGACGCGGGGAGCTTCCTGAATTTCCGGCCACGCCGGAAGCGATCGTGGACATCGTGCCCTGTGATCATGTGGTGAACGCCATTCTCGCGGTGTGCGCCACCCAACCCGAGATCGGGCAGCCGGAGTACTACCACGTGAACTCCGGTGCCCGGAATCCGCTGACCTTCAAGGATCTCTACAGCTACATCCGCGCTTACTTCCTGGCCCACCCCTTCGAAGGCGGCCCACGCGGGGCGGTCCGGTTACGGCAGTGGACATTTCCCGGCGCCTCGTCAATCGAGCGGCTGCTCTCCACCTCAGAACGCGCCCACAAGTTGGCCGATCGTCTACTGGCCCAGGCGCCCCGTTCGGATCGCACCCGCAAGATCGCGAAAGACCTGGACCGGACGCGCGTACGCCTGGATTTCCTGCGGCGCTATCACACGCTCTACAAGGAGTACGCCCAGTCGGAGCTGCACTTTGTGGATGACAACACCCTTGCTCTGACCCGGGCGCTGCATCCTGATGATCAAGCTGCCTTTGCCTTCGATACCTCGGTCTTCGACTGGAAAACCTACATCCAAGAAGTGCACTGTCCGTCGATCACAGCGCCTGTCCGCCGCATGGATGCGATCCGTAGCAAGCGCGGGAGTCGGCCCACCACGGTGAAGGACCTGGGCAAAGACACCGCAGGCTCGGCGGCGCTGGCGATCTTCGATCTGGACGGCACCATCATGTCCACCAACGTCATCGAGCAGTACCTGTGGGCTCGGTTGCCGGAACTCTCACTCACCCGTCAACTCGCCGAGGTTGGGCAGGTTATGCGACGGCTCCCGTCGTATCTGCGCGCCGAGCAACGAGACCGCGGCACGTTCCTACGTGCGGTCTACCGCCGCTACCGCGGCGCTGATCTTGCGGCATTGGAGCGGTTTATCGACACGTCCATGGCTCCCCATATATTGAGCCGGCTGTCCCCGGAGGCGGTACGTCGGATTCGGGAACACCGCGCCGCCGGACACGCCACGATCTTGATCACTGGCGTGGTGCGGCCGCTGACCCGGCCGATCCAGCCGCTGTTCGACGTCATCGTCGCTGCCGAACTCGGAATCGACGAAGAGGGCCGCTGCACCGGCTTTCTCACCGCGCCGCCGCTGGTGGGGGAGTCCCGGGCCGCCTGGCTCAAGCACTACGCGGCGCTGCATGACGTCGACCTCGAACGTAGCTATGCCTACGCCGACTCCCACTCTGATCTGCCAATGCTGCAAACCGTTGGCAATGCTGTCGCGGTCAGCCCCGACATCGCCTTGATGCGGGCCGCCACCCGAAACCAGTGGTCGGTCGTGGAGTGGAAGATCAAGCCGATCATGCCGCGCTGGGCGCTGCCGACGTAAGGAGATTGGTAGATGGGCCGACCCGGCTTCGTCCTCGAGGTCGACGATCGCACTCCGCCGCTGCTGGTGCCCGACGGAGATCGTTTTCTCCTTGAGAAGTTTCCGCTCGGAACCCGGGTGATCTACCCGGCCGAGTCCTTGATTCCGGTACCGGACCTCGGCGAGGCGATCAATGCGGCACTCGATACGCCGGTGCAATCAGAGCCACTCTCGACGCTGCTGGATCCGGCAATGCGGCTGACGATCGTCTTCGATGACCTAGGCGTTCCGACACCGAGGATGCGACGCCCTGACATCCGCGGAAAGGTGATCGAGGCCGTACTGGCCCGCGCCGCGGCGGCTGGTGTCGATGATGTTGCATTGATCAGCGCGAACGGTCTAAGCCGGCGGATGACTGCCGAGGAATTGCAGGACATCGTCGGGGAGCGTGTCTTTCGGTCCTTCTATGCCGATGGTCTGCTGACCAATCACGATGCCGAGGACGTCGAGAATCTGGCCACTATCGGCGGCACCGAAGCTGGCGAGGTTGCATTGAATGCGCGGGCGGCTGGCTCGGATTTGTTGATCTTCGTGCATCTTGTCGTCGCGCCGCCAGCCGGCGGTGCGGCGGCGATCGCCGCCGGCCTCGGCTCGACTGCCACGATCGGCCAGCTGGCAGATCTATCGGCTCAGAGCAGAGATGCTGCCGCTGAGGTCGCAGAGCTGGTGTCGTCGGCCGTGCGGGTATTTGAGATTGATGTCGTGCTCGACAATGTCGTTTTCGCTTCACCGCTGGAATTCTTGGGCCACCGTGAGTGGGAATGGAGCCTCAGGGACAGGGCGACGTGGTTCGGCGTACGCCGGGGTCTGGAATGGACTCCGCAGCGTGCTCGCCGTAGGTTGCTGAATCGCGCCGAGGGTGACTACCACGCCACGCTGGTGACTGCCGGTACACCCGCTGCGGTCCAGGAGGTAAGCGGGGCCCGGATAACAGCCCAACAGCTGGTCGAGGTGCCGGCGGCGGCAGATGTGGGCGTTATTGGGGTGGGCGCGCATACCCCGTACAGCGTGGACTCGGTGACCAATCCGATTCTTGCTGCCTGGAGTGGACTGGCTGCTGCATTCGGCGCCCACACAGGCACCCCGTTTGTTCGGCCGGGTGGCGCCCTGATTGTGTATCACCCGCTTCATGCGGAGTTCTCGCCGCTGCACCATCCGTCGTACGTGGACTTCTTCTCAGATGTGCTGACTGTGACCACGGACCCCGAACAGATCGCAGCGGACTATGAGGAGAAGTTCGCCAACGATTCCTGGTATGTGCACCTCTACCGCACCAGTCAGGCGTTCCACGGGGTGCATCCGATGTACCTCTGGTACCAGATCGCAGCAGCCCAACGCCATTGCAGCGACATCGTGTGGGTCGGGGCGGACCGAGACAGCGCAGCTCGGATGGGCTTTCGCGCTGCCTCCACATTTGCCGACGCCCTTGAGATCGTGGCATCGACTGTCGGTCGTACGCCGTCAGTCAGCTATCTACACACCCCGCCGCCGGTCTTGGTTGACATTAGATGAGGAACAGTCGGCGGGTGAGACGGACAGGTTGGGCGCGCTCGGCTCCCGTGCGCGCCTTGCGCGAATTCGTCCAGGTAATTGGTGTCAAGAATGTGATGCGGAGGGAGCTGTCGGTAGAGGTCTACGGCCTCGACGAGCTCCGCCAGGTCCAAGGCGCGGCCTTGATCGTGGCGAATCACGCCTCGCACCTCGACACAGCCGTGCTGCTGTCGACATTGCCGACCAAACGTCGGCGTCGTACTGCTGTCGGGTTGGCATCTGGCTACTTCTTCGATAGCCCGCTTCGGGCGGGCGCGTCGGCGATCGCCTTCAACACATTTCCGATCGAGGAAGACGGCGCGGTGACAACGCCAGCGAAGTTGCTGGCGAAGGGCTGGAGCGTGGTGCTCTTCCCCGAAGGCTCTCGTTCTCGCGATGGCTTCGTTGGCCCGTTCCAGATCGATGCAGCGGAAATTGCGGTTAACGCTCGAGTGGCGGTGATTCCGGTAGGGATCCTGGGCACCTATGCGGCAATGCCTCGAGGAAGCAACCGGCCAGTGCCGGGCCGGCCGCGGGTCAGCGTCCGGTATGGGCCGCCGATCATTCCGGGATCCGACGAGACCGCTGGGGAGTTCGCGCCGAAGATCTTCGATGCTGTCAAGAAACTGCTGGCTGAAGACGCTGCCACCTGGTGGAAGGCGCAGCAGGGGGTTGCCGAGGTGCCTGAGCCGCCGGCATCGAGTTGGCGGCGGATCTGGCAGCAGAGTGATCCACCCGTTAAAGGTGGCAAGCCACCTGCGGAGAAGATCTGGCGCCGCTGACGGCCCTCACTGGGGTCGTTTCTGATCACAAGCAACGAAGTGACCTGCTCTTGGCTCGGACCTGGGTCGTTTGCGATCACAATCGTCTGGACGATCCGGTATCGGCTCTATTCTGGTTCGTTTCCGATCACAAGCACCCAGCCGATCTGCAATTGGCTCGGATCTGGGTCGTTTCCGATCGCAATTGACGAAACGGCAACCGGCCGAGTGGGAGCGATCATGCCATCGTTGGAAAGTGGCGACGCCACTCATTCTTGAATCGCGACGGCACACGTACGCCCCGCTCGCGCAACGCATCACGTACGCGCTCGAGTGTGCGATGGGGCTCATCGTAGATCCCACGTGAGGTGACGATCAGCAGTCGGTAGTCCATCCGATCTAGGTCCTCGCGCCGGTAGATGTCACGTTCCCACTGTTCCGGGCTGTCCGCGTGCCGGCGGCCGTCGTACTCCACTATCAGCCGTTTCTCGAGGTAGCAGAGATCGAAGCGCATCCTCCAGCTGCCGTCCTCACCGCGCACGATCACATTCACCGTCGGCTCAGGCAACCCAGCCAAGACGATAAGCAGCCGCACCCGAGTCTCCATGGGTGAGTCGACGCCCTCCCGCATCAGCCGCGCCGCCCGCCACGCGAGCCGGGTACCGTACCCCTGCCATGCCTCAATAGCCCCGATCAGAGTCGGGATGG